>PLCH01000537.1 GCA_003135585.1 Chitinophagaceae bacterium | reverse complement strand
GCTTACATACATGATTCCGTCCGGGGAAAAACAAATTCCTTCCGGTTGGGGAAGCAGGTTTCTGTTCATAAGCTGGACTGATTTTAATTCTCCTTTATAAGTAAATATTGCCAGGCATTTTGTACCCCTGGTTGAAAGAATATAAAGGTCATGGGTAACGGGATGAACGGCAATGGCAGAAGGATAGAATTCAATTGGGTTGCCGGTAATTTTTTTGAACTGCTTTTTGTAGATATACAGAAAGGGCTGGGTTTTCAAACTATCCCCTTTCAGATCAAATTCATAAACCGCCCTTGNNTCCGTATTGTTTTCTTTGTTCAGAAAAGTTTTTATTTTCTTCACCTGCGGGGTTTGCTGCCAATCCCTGATTTTAAAAATGGTTCCGTGACTCCATAGTGCATAAACTGTGTTGTTGCACAGTACCACATCTTCAATGTCCATTTTTTTATTCTCTTCTGGCAAAAAAGCAATCTGTTTTTCTATAACAGCCGACTGCCCCAACCGGATTAGATATAAATTAGGGTGTATGTCTTCAATCGCCAGCAGGTGGTCTTTATCAACCCAGGTATTGCCGGAGATTTCTTTTAACTGCGGGGGAAGGGCCCAGCTTTTATCCGGGCGGGAAAGATCATATTCAAAGCTGGATCTTTGTTCAGCTTCCGGAGCAGATGGTTTTCGGGCGGCTTCCATTTGCGTAACAGCAGGAAGCTTTTCATTTTTTAGCTCGCCGCAGCCATCCATCCAAAAGACAACTATATAAAAAAGGATAATCAGCATATTTTTCATGATTAAAGAAGCGTTTAAAATCTTTTATATCCTACCTATAGTGAATTTCATAAAGTGCATAACATTTCTGACAGTTGACAATTAAAAACCTCTTTAAATATACCAGGTAACTATGCCATGTGACCCTTGTCCAATAACTCGTCACAGAGCCGGGTAGCTTAACGGGCAGAACCGGAGGCGATCAACTCTTTATTATCAGAATACTACCTGAATTAAAATACTTTCTCCTTGGGAACCCTTGGATAATAAAGATCATCAATCTAAAAAATCAAAATCCAAGCCACAATCTTTCTAATAGGGATCATAACCTGTTGGGGAAAATACTCTACATCAGGATGAATGAAAATCATTTTCCGGAGGAGGAATTGATATGCTGTATGGAATTCAGACTCAGTAAAAAATCCGTGATTGAAATAATGTCAGGGAAGAACTATTACCTGAACGTGTAAACAAGACCCGGTAATAAAGTGCCGTGCATATAATTTAAATTGAAGCTGATGGTATTTTTCTTTTTTGCAGCCAATTGGGATTGAATTTTTGAATAACGGTNNATAGCAGCGGAATAGGCGACTATTGGAACAAATTTCGTATCCTTATATTCCATGGCAAAAACGGTTGCGGCTGCAAAGGCTACCGTGGTATGGCCGGAGGGAAAGGATGTATAGGCGGGGTTGACTGGTTTGTTTCCGTTTTTATCTCGCGCAAATTGATAGAATGGCCCATGCCATGTAGAATTATTGTAAGGATCATAAAACGAAGGGCGCTGTCTTCCCGTCAGTAACTTGAGTGTCGTTTCTATTGCTCCTGCGGTTATATATGCCTGTGTTGCAAGAAAAGTAGTCGTTTTTGTTTTTTCTCTCTTAAAAATATACCCGACCGCCGCAAAAGTGGCCAGGGTATAGCCTTCGTATAACCCCCCGAAATTTGTCACATAATGGCTGGTCGAAACAACGGTGGGACTACTATTTCGAATATTGACAGCTAATCGGTTTACCGGCTTATCCAGAAATAACATGCATCCGGTCGTTATTAATCCAAATCCTCCAATTTTGAGCCAGTCACTGCTAGTTGCCCGAAAGGGTGAGGTTACCTGCTGCTTTATATCATCAGCCACCAGGACCAAATAAACATGGGGTGTTATTTTTGTGTTTTCATTATAGGTTTCCGGATTTATATCATTTTTTTGTTTGGCGCCCACACTGTCCGTTTGTTTGCTTGCGCTATCAAGCTTTTTGATCAGGGTATCTTTTTGCTGGGCTGTTGCAAGGGCAGGTATGACCAGTAATAACAAGGCAAAAAGTTTAAATCGTTTGTTCATTAACTTTTATTTAACGGGCAAAATGGAGCCGCTATTTTCCTTAAACGGAACAACTATTTTGAAAATGATTAGCAAAATGCAAGCCGTTGTGAAATTTATATATCGGAAAAGCAAAATTCAGATTTGCGGATGCATTATAGAGTAATTATTTCCTCAACCCATCTTCGGCTGACCATTCAATTCTGCAGGATGTTAATCTTGTATTGGTATGTTTATTGATTCATTCAAATGTTGGCCATATATGTAAATGGCCGGCATGATAGGATAATATGACCAAAATAAGAATTTACGCCTTTGTATTGATATTTGGAATGGGCATTTTTGGATCCTCCTTTTCTTCTTTTGCCTATTCCCTTCTCACCCATCAGGCACTGATTGACGAAAGCTGGGAAAAATCGATCAAACCCTTGCTTAAGCTAAAATACCCGGGGTCTACGGAGGAGCAATTAAAAGAAGCTCATGGGTATGCCTATGGGGGCGCAATCGCACCGGATATGGGATATTTCCCTTTTGGGAGTAAATTTTTTACCGACCTCGTTCATTATGTTCGAAGCGGGGATTTTGTAAATGCCTTGCTGGATGAGGCGGATAGTTTAAATGAATATGCTTTTGCCCTTGGATTTCTTTGCCATTATGACGCCGACAAGGACGGACACTTTTTGGGGACCAACCGGTGCGTGCCACTTACCTATCCAAAAATGAAAAAAAAGTATGGTGATTTCGTTACCTATGCCGAGGATCCTATTTCGCATAGAAGAATCGAATTTAGCTTTGATGTTTTGCAAACGGCAAGAGGAAATTATGCGAGTCAGGCATACCACGATTTTATTGGATTCCAGGTATCGAGACCCGTTTTGGAAAGAGCCTTTCTAAAAACATATGGACTGGATTTAAACGATGTTTTTAGCGACCTTTCACTTGCGATAGGAGCTTTCAGGTGGTCTGTAAAAAGCTTATTTCCTGTATTAACCAGGGCCGCGTGGGTCAACAAAAGATCAGAAATTTCCAAGATAAATCCTACGGCGTCGAGCAGGAATTTCAGGTATAAAATGCATAAGTCCGATTATTATCGCGAATTTGGCAAAGAGCGCAAGAAGCCAGGTATTTTCGCCAATTTCCTGGCGGTTGTTATAAGGGTCCTACCAAAAATTGGCCCTTTGAAGGTGCTCAAATATAAGGAGCCAGGCCTCATGGGAGAAAAATTATTTGTCCAAAGTTTTGATACGGCTCTGGTACATTATGCGACAACCATTAAAGTTCTGCGTTCAGGGAATATTAACCTGACAAATATTGATTTCGATACTGGGAATATAACCCGCGCGGGAGAATATCCTTTGGCTGATAAAAGTTATGGTATTTTATTGGTGAGACTTCAGAAAAAGAACTTTGCCCATCTTAATAAGGAACTGAAGCAAAACATTCTTGACTTTTACAGTAATGATTCTGCATTGGCAATTGTCCAAAAAAATAGCGAGGACCAAAAAGAAATAATTGAGTCCTTACAGGAAATCAAACTTGCGAAAACAANNTTAACATATCTAAGGGGTAGAAAATTGGTAGTTTGAGGAATCCAAGTTGAAAAAAGTAAAAGACTTTTATTTTATCCTGCCTCCCATGGAACCTCAAAATTTATAGAATACTGTCAAAGCATTGGATTCACCAATATAGGGTGATAGGGTCAGGTGTGGATGATCGAATTTATGATTCCGGAGCAGGTTGGGCAAAAGAATTCCGGTTAGTGTACCAATACCCATTCCTAATAGAATATCAGAAGGAAAGTGCTGTCCACCCTTATACCATGAATAGCTGGCATTGATGGAAATCCCAATGAAGGAGCATCATCGATTGTCCTTAATGGTGGTTATGTGGACGACTCTGACGGCGGAGACNNAGGACATAGTGGGAATAATTCAAGTTCAAAAAAACAGGTGAGTGATCAAAGCTGGGATGCAACCGGAAATAAAGCGCTTATCATAAGTGAAATGCATGGATTGCCAGTTAGGGTTACGAGTGGTTATAAGCATAAGTCACCTTACTGCCCCTCCTCTGGGTATGAATATGGAGGATTATATTATGTTACGGATCATTTCAAAGGGAATATTTGCCGATATAAATTAGAAAAAGTTACTAGTGCACCGGACTAGAGATTTCTCGAACCAATTTTTGGTAGAGTTGAGGCTGGTTGCTGAATTAAGTGCCTGATATTCTTCAAGCTGTAATAACGACAATAGCTTTGAAATATTCTACTATTTTCTTATTGCGTAACATAGCTCCACTATTCCGCTTTTGTAGGCTGTCACATCTTCCAGGTGCAATGCTTGTTCCTGCCCTATGTGGTCAAAAAACAGAGTCCCATCGCCCAAAATGATAGGCATGACTGACAACCTTATTTCGTCCGCCAATTTTAAACGAATGAAATCTTTCGCAAGCATTGCTCCGCCTACGAGCCAGACATTCTTGTAATTTGGTTTTAGTTGTTCATTCACCAGTTTGTTCAGGTCGCCCGAATAAATTTCGATGTTCTGTCTGTCAATTGGCAGGTTTCTGTGAGTAATTACAATTGTCGGCGTGTCTCCATAAGCCCACCCATAAGATTTCGAAAGTTCCAAGGCGTGTTCGTATGTCCGGGAACCCATTACATAGCAATCTATTGTTTTAAGAAATTCCTCTGTGTTTTGCACAGTAACTCCCTTCTCGTAGTAGTCAGATGTCTCAAACCAAGAAACGCTATTGTCTTTTTTGGCAATAATTCCGTCAAGGCTTGAAACCATATGTATCGTTATTTTAAATGTGTTTGTCATAATTTGTCAGTATGCGTTGTTGAACTGTTGTTGGCTCTGTTAAACGAATGTCTGTCCGGGACAATACTTTTCTAAAAGCCGGCGAAGGACCGTCCGTCCGCAAAATGTTGATAGAGACACTCCCGTAACAAATTACATCAAAAAGTGAAAAATTAAAAACCGCCGTGGCGGGGGTTTTCAAAGTGATCGACCATTTCAGGATTCGAACCCATAAGATAATAGCAACAAACGAGTTAAGAGATTGAATGAGTTAGCTTCAGGCCTAAATTGAACCACAAAACCCGCTATGATACCGGGTTTTGAAGAGTGGAGATGAAATCGTGCCCAGAACAGGAATCGAACCTGCACTTCCTTGCGAAAACCAGATTTTGAGTCTGGCGCGTCTACCANNCTACCAATTCCGCCATCTGGGCATAGCTTTTTTCATTTTTGGTAATGGTCATAGCTTAGGACCATTTGTCGGGGACGCAATATTACGTATTTGCATCATTTTGCCCAAAATGCATTGCAAATATCCTTTCTTGTAATAAAATTCCCTAATGGATTTATTGGGTATTGATACAAAATTAATCCTAATAACAACACAAGATTTAGGACGAATGAGTAAGTTTTTACGTTGTAAAAATGCCTGACCCGGGCAATAAATGTTATTTTGAGAACTTTTAAAAGGGACAATGATAAAAATAGGTCTAATAAGAGAAGGAAAAATTCCCTCAGACAATCGCGTGGCACTTACCCCTGCCCAATGCAAATGGATACAGAAAAACCCGGCTGATGTCAAAATTCTTGTACAGACATCAAATCACCGTTGTTTTTCTGATAAGGAGTATTTAATGGCCGGGGTGGAAGTTAAGGAGGATATTAGCGAATGCGACCTGTTTTTTGGTATAAAAGAAATCCCCATCCCTGATTTAATCAATGGTAAAACCTATTTGTTCTTTTCGCATACCAAAAAAAAGCAATTGTACAACCAGCAGTTATTTCGCTCGATATTGGAAAAGGAAATAACTCTCATTGATTACGAATGCCTGGAACATGAAGATGGGCAACGGATATTAGGATTTGGTTTCTTTGCAGGCGTGGTGGGTG
>PLCH01000155.1 GCA_003135585.1 Chitinophagaceae bacterium | reverse complement strand
CCCTTATAGCGGTCATTCGGGCTTGGCGGGATACCCTCAATAAAAAACCCCACGGCAATGGTTTTACCAAAGGCAATATGGCTATTCCTGGGAAAAACAGCCCTGAAAGGAACCAATGCCTCGTAAACCAATTCGCCGTCATTATTATATCCAAGTTTAACCTCGACCCCTTCTGGATTACTTTGTCCGTATTCATAATTTCCGACTGTATCGTTTCTAAAACCGTAAAGTGAATAATCCTTTAAATCATCCAAAGATGTTATTTTATCCTTGTATAAATCTGGCCGCGCGGCAGCCAAGATATTTCTATCATGGTTATTCNNTCAGTTTTTTCGCCCTGGCTATTGATCCAGATAGTCAATCCGCCTTGCAGAATCTTCTGTATTTCTTTTTGGTCCCTGGTAGAAAGCATCAGATAAATATTGTCCCTGTCGTTCGATACAGTATAACTCAATTTTTCCTTGCGATCTGTATTTGCCAAAGGCTTTATCCAATCCCTGTCTGACCCATCTATAATAAGCGGATGGTGCTGCCAGACAGCAGTTTGTGAAAGCGACATTTGGTGGTCATCCTTCAATGACCGACAGCTACAAACCAAGAATATAGGAATTGCTACAATGCTGAAATATGGCTTAAATGCTTTCATAATTTTTACACAGCGGAAATTTTACGGAAAAGATCAATAAACAAATATTGAATTATTGCAAGTTCCACAAAGCTATTTATTCGCGCCCTTGAAGCTTGTCAATTATCTGTTATTTCTCAATTTATATTGTTAAATCCTGAAAAATAACCCGTCAATCAATTAAGGGAAATCACCCAAGAGATTGTCGTTATTTTAAGTGACCTGCATTGTTTTTTTACGGTATTTTCTCCTGCGTACTTGAACCGAGCACCCCATTTTCAAAATACCTTAATATTATTTTCGTCTGTATTTTCTAGTCTGGCAGGGTGAAGGAAAAGCCAAATGAAATTTGCTTGAATTCCCTGCGTGTCTTTGCAAACCGCGAATGTAGCAATGGCGGGGTATTATACCGTACGAGTTGTGACATGGTAAGGGAATTACCCCGCATCAAACTGACGGAGCATCTGGTAAAGTCAGAGTCCGTTCCATACTTTGAAAAGTTTTTTGAATGACGTTCTGCGAACAGCGTTTTCAACTGGTTCGCGGTCTGGCACTTGCAGGGATATTTTCAACCTGCAAGCCAACTATCCAAGATTTTACTATCTGAAAGTTTTTTCAGATCAACCCNNTATCGAAGATTTTACGATCTGAAGGTTTTTTCAGAGCAACCCCAGATCTTTAAAGAACTACTATGTAAAGTATAAAAAATCAGAATGAGAAACAAATTCCGGGGAATTATCACAATACAAAATAAATTTTAGTTTTTACGAATAATTGATCTATAAAATTGCTAGAGTTTTCAGAATAAGCTGGCATTTTGTTTGAGGCAATGGTATACTTGCTCCCACGCTTCCAGGTAAAGTTGAATACCATCCAATCCTTAACCAGGTGAAGTGTTGTGTTTGTTCAGCATGAGATCGTTTTTAGTAATCCGTTAGTCGGTTTCATATAGTTGGAAGACTACCTAAATAAAAGTTGGGGCAATAAGAACATGACATGCATCAGGAAGGAAATCTAATTAATCACAGCTTGTTTTAGGGTTAAGAAAAAATAGGTAAAAAAAGGCTGTGGAAAAAATATACTCAATCTATAAGCCTTGAAGTAAATATTTAAGGATGATCAAATTTTTATCTCGGTATATAGTTTTCTCCTTCCTCTTTGCCCCGCAAACCATTTGCTTAAAAAGCCTTTGTTTTTAAAATTACATTCTGTGGAAAATTCCAGTAGCCCAGTGAATTTCCTTTTATTAATGACCNNAAATTCATTTCAACTTCGGTCCAGGAAATCGTGTCAGGTTTTTGCATAACTTCACACTTATAAATAGGTTATGCCAAAATCCCTGAACAATGAGATTATGTCATCCAAGAGCCTGATTAGGTATTATAGCCGGTGAGATCAAACAGCAAAAAAAAGTATTCTTCTTTTCCAGAACCGAAAAACCTTCTCCAGAATAATAACAGAAAAACAGGTGGCCTGAAAAGAAAAAGGCTTTGAATAGATTAATCGTTGATAATCTTGAAGTAATTCATTATATTTCTTATTTTAGGAACAAGGACCATGATTAAGCACCCATTCATAAGAGTATGAGATCAAAATTATCTTTTTGGTCCTTTCTTTTGCTTTTGTTATGCTATAAAGGAACTGAAGCCCAGATTATTAGTACCATCGCGGGCAATGGAACCTACGGCTATACGGGTGATAACGGTCCTGCAACCTCTGCGCAATTTAATTTTCCATTTGGCATCACCTTAGATAATGCTGGCAATATTTATATTACTGATTATGATGCCCATGTAGTCCGCATGATAAACAGCGCGGGTATAATAACAACCGTGGCAGGCAATGGAAAAGCTGGATATAGTGGAGACGGGGGGCCTGCAACTTCAGCCCAGCTAAATGGGCCTAATTCTATAACAGTTGACAATTCCGGGAATCTTTATATCAGTGATTTTCACAATTCAGTAATCAGAAAAGTAAATAGCTCCGGCATAATCAGTACCATCGTTGGAAATGGAACATCCGGATATAGTGGAGATGGTGGGCCCGCCCTATCCGCCCAATTGACCCCATATGGCATCGCTATCGATAGTGTCGGTAACCTTTACGTTTGTGATATTTTTAATTCCGTAGTTAGAAAAGTGAACAGTTCCGGAATAATAAACACAATCGCTGGCAATGGGACCGTGGGATACAGCGGCGACGGGGGGCCTGCTATTGCTGCACAATTCAATTTTGTTTATGGTATAACAGTAGACAAAGGGGGAAGTATTTATGTTGTCGACTACGGAAACAATGTTATTAGAAAAGTGGATTGCTCCGGAACGATAAATACCATCGCCGGAAATGGGGTGTCCGGATATACCGGAGATGGCGGCCCTGCTACTTCTGCCCAATTGGCCCCTTTGGGAGTGACAATTGATAACCAAGGAAACCTGTACGTGGCTGATCACGGAACGCATGTGGTCAGGAAAATCAATAGCATCGGCATCATCAGTACCGTCGCCGGAAATGGGACCTTTGGTTATAGTGGAGATGGCGGCCCTGCCACTGCCGCTCAACTTGGAAGCCTCTATGGAGTGGCCGTTGATCATACCGGTAATCTTTTCATTTGTGATAATTATTATTCCGTTGTCAGAAAAGTAACTGGCAGCACACTAGCTTCCAAACAGGTGCAGATACAACCTTTCCCAATGGATAGTACTATCTGTGCAGGTGGCCAAGCCTCCTTTGTCGTACATGCAGGCCCTTCCTACAATCACCGTTGGCAAGTGAACAATGGAAGCGGTTGGAATAATTTGAAGGACAGCGATGTATATTCCGGTGTTTCCTCCGATAGCCTATTGATAAGCGGGGCCCCCGTATCCATGAGCGGCAATGCATACAGGTGTATTATTTTCAACTCCTGCGGTTTTCTTTTGACATCCTTATCGTCAATCTTAATAGTGACACCACCTGTATCCATCGCTTCGGTAAATATCACTGGTTCTTCGAATCCTGTCTGTGCCGGATCGGCTATCAGTTTTCTGGCAAATCAAGTGAATGGCGGCTCCAAACCCTCCTACCAGTGGCAGCTTAACGGAAAGAATGTTGGAGCCGACAGTTCAGGATTTACATGTAATAATCCGGCAGACGGGGATCAGGTGAATTGCATAATGAAAAGTAATTTCCCATGCGTTTATCCCTTAAGCGTTTCTTCAAACAATATAATAATCCGGATTAACCAGGTTAATTCATCGGTCAGCGTTAATTCCTCCGCATCAACCATCTGCAGCGGTGACACGGCCATATTTATTGCGGTTCCAACAAATGGAGGCGATTCCCCTTCTTATCAATGGCAAATTAATCAGGTGAATACGGGAACCAACAGTGAGGTATTTTCAAGCAGCAAATTAAATGACGGGGATATAGTGAATTGCATAATGAAAAGCAGCATAGCCTGCACTTATCCTGCCCTTTCCGTAAATCCAATTGCCATGAAAGTATACCCCTCCCCTTTTGTCGCTGCAGGTAACGATACCATTATAACGGGAGGAAAAAGTATGCAGATGCATCCACTTATAAACGGGAGGATTGTCGACTACCAGTGGACCCCGCTTACTGGTCTGGATAATCCTCTAAGGCCTGATCCAATCGCAAGTCCAGTCAATACTACCACCTATAAATTGGTTGTAACTGCAGACAATGGGTGCAAAGCTTCTGGTAAATTGACTATCGGGGTGTTTTATGGTTTGCAAATGCCCAATGCTTTCACGCCTAATGGAGACGGGAAAAATGATGTATTCAGGATACCGGCTTCTATTTCCGTTAAAATAGTAAGCTTTTCTATTTACAACAGGTGGGGTAACAAAGTATTCACAACTACAGACAGAAGCAAAGGCTGGGACGGCACATTTAATGGTCAGGCTCAACCCATGTCTACCTATATTTGGGAAATTGTCTATGAAGATGTATTGTCAAACAGAAATTCAACGAAAAGGGGAGCAGTAGTGTTAATCAGGTAGATCTAATCCGACAGCAACCTGAAGAATGAATATTCTCTCCTATAAAGGATACCAATAAAAATGCAGAACAATTAGATAAACGATATTTCCCTAATAGCCTGATATCATACCACCCCAAATGGCAATTAGATCCTGGACTGAATTTTGTTCGCAGTAATATTATTGTAGAAACATATAAAATTGTGTAGATTTATTCTGAATGACCGCTTCCATAAAAAATTTTATATTCTTCAGCTAATTTAAACGACGATCATGGAATCTTTCCGGGACCTTATTCAGTCTGACAAGCCAGTATTGGTCGATTTTTATGCAGATTGGTGCGGACCTTGCAAAACCATGCATCCTGTTATACAGGACGTGGCTAAAACTATGGCAGGTAATGCCAGAGTGGTTAAAATTAATATTGATAAAAATACACCAGCAGCTCAGGCATATAAAATAATGTCTGTACCCACCTTCATTATATTTAAAAATGGAAATATTCTTTGGCGCCATTCAGGAACGATTGACAAAAAAAGCCTGCTCGAGGTGCTGAACAAAAATCTCTCCTAATGTTATTCCATACTAAAAATGGTAAATGCAATGCTTTTTGAAATTGCGCTTTTTAGCGCAACTTCGTCCCATTTCAAGGTCAATACCGCAGGGTTCGTCCAATCGCCCGTTCAGAAGGTAAAACTGACGGAGAAAGCGCAAAACTATAAGAGTCGCAAATAACACGATAAAGGACAGGGTAAATGAAACATATTTCCACCATATTTTTCATTTATTTTTTTCTATTGGTTAAAATATCAGTATACAACTAAAAGAGTTGGAAGGATCCTTTTTTTTTTGAAGAAATTCCAAATCAATTAACTTGTACAAAAATGGGTTAATCATGAAAAAGATAGCTAGTGTTCTTTTTGCGGTTTTTTCCTGCATTCTTAGTATTGCCCAGGGGAGGAATATGGGTCAGATAATCCCACTCGATCCGAATTTTGACCAGCTTATTGACAAGGGTTCAAAAATTGAAATTCTTGCTGATAGCTTCTCCTGGTCGGAAGGACCTGTCTGGGTTAAAGCCGGAAAATACCTGCTTTTTTCGGATATCCCTGCCAATACGATTTTTAAGTGGAAGGAGGGGGAAGGAATTTCAGTTTTTTTAAAACCTTCCGGCTATACGGGTAAGATGCCCTATAGCAGGGAGCCTGGAAGCAATGGACTGATCATTAATAAACGGGGGGAATTGGTTGCCTGTGAACACGGTGATCGTAGAATTTCATCCATGCCTTTTGCGCTTGGAGGGAAACGCACTCTTGCAGACAATTACAAAGGCAGACGTTTTAATAGTCCCAATGACATCATCCAGAAATCAAATGGCGATTATTATTTTACCGATCCCGCCTACGGGCTCCCTGAACGCGACAATGATTCTTCTTTACGCGAAAACAGGATTCTTGGTGTCTACCATCTTTCAAATGACGGAACGGTTACCCTTCTTATTGATAATTTGACTCCGAACGGATTGGCTTTTTCACCGGATGAGAAAATCCTGTAGGTCGGCCAATCGGATTCAAAAAAAGCGATCATAATGTCTTTTCCTGTAAATGCTGATGGGAGCCTCGCCCCTGGAAAGATTTTTTTTGATGCAACTCCAATGATTGAAAAAGGTTTAAAAGGCGCACCAGACGGTATGAAAGTAGACCAGAAGGGTAATTTGTTTACGACAGGTCCCGGAGGAATACTGGTTATATCCCCGAACGGCAAATTATTGGGGAGGTTGGAAACAACTCAGCCTACCTCCAATTGTGCATGGGGAGATGACGGTTCGAGCCTTTATATTACAGCTAATAGTTTTCTATACCGGGTTAAAACCAAAACGAAAGGCATAGGATTCTAAAAACGGATATTCACTTGAAATAGGATGCTGGTATTGTTTTCCACATATCGTGAGAAAGATGCCCGGTTAGAAGCTCATACAATAAATAAATAGGCCAAAATAAATAGTGAATCAATAACCATATAATAGAATGATTATAATACCAGCTTACCATCATGGAATATAACCCCAGGATCAGGTAAATAATACTTTTATCTCTATTACTCATGAAAAAAACTTTTATGATTAGCCCATAAATTTAAGCATTGTACATAGAAAATCCTTTTCTCAGGGTAAAATTAATGCGTGGCCTCAGACAAATCAGGTTTTTTACCCCTGTTGGCCCTTACCATCAGCATAAAAGGTATACAGATGAGAAACAAAAGACCCAGGTATAAAAAGACCTCCATATAGGAAAGAACGCCCGACTGCTTGGTGACCGCATAATCCAAAGCCTTGTAAGCACTCTGCAGGGCGACATCCGGTGGCAATCCCTTGCTCATAAAACTATGTTGCAGCGCATTCACTCTCTGGCTCACCGCGGGATCATTGGTACTTAATCTAGTGACCAGATCGCTCCTATGCACCATATTTCTGGCTGACATGTAGGTGGTGATCGAGGCCACGCCAAATGATCCGCCCAATTGCCGCATCATTCCCGTAAACGAAGCCCCCTGCCCGATTTCCTGTCCCTTGAGTGTTGACAGAGATAAAGTCGTTATAGGAATAAAAAGCATTCCCATTCCCAAGCCACGCACAATAAGCATCCAAAAGAAATTTGTTTCCCCGGTATCCGGCGTCAATATTTTATAACCCCAAAAGCTGAAAAAAGAAAATAACAATAAACCCAATGCTACCAGGTATTGTTGGGGAACGCCTTTTTGAAGCAACTGACCAATCAAAGGCATCATAAAAGCTGTGGTCAATGCTGCCGGTATCATCAGCATCCCGGCTTGTTGCGCTGTCCATCCCAAGGTACTCTGCGTATATAAAGGAATAATAAAAGTAGAACCATACAAACCAAATCCGAGAATAAAGGACAGCACGGTACCAATTCTCAAATTCCCGTTCT
>PLCH01000583.1 GCA_003135585.1 Chitinophagaceae bacterium | reverse complement strand
CCTTGATACATTTTATTTTTTAAAACAAATATTAAGCTCCCATCTTAAAGCTTCCCCGCCGTATTGCAGAACGGCAAGCACACTTCATTTTTCAGGGCCATTCGGGGGAAATGTACATATGATGGCATAGGCGCCATTTCTAATGCTCTGCCTGCCCTTAGCAGCAAATTTCGATACCAATTACTTCGTTTTCCTAAAACGGAGAGTAGCTCTATCTTGACAACAATCGGACTCAAAGGAAAGTATGACCGCCCTAACCAGGGTAAATTGGTAAACATATCCACTAAAATTGCCGGTTTTATCGTCAAATCTGCTATAGGACGTCAATTGCAATTAGAATATTTTATTATATGGAAATGGACTTTGTTAACATTAAGGTAACATTCCGTTAATATTCTATTTAACTCATCAATCTTCCTTTGCAACAAATATTTAATTCATCAACCAACCTTTATGAAAGGAAAAATTGACCTGAAAAAGCTGTTTTCTTTAGTGTTTATTGTCAGCTTGTTGTTTTCATTTAGCTCATTAAGAGCACAATACCTATGGAATTCAGATTCTGCTTTTAGAGCCGAAACTCCCAATTCGGGGAGAATATGGGGTTATGTTTTTGGAGATGTTTTTTATAAGGGTCACAGCGATTCCCTAAACAGGGGCGGTAACAACCAGTATACAAACGTTAAGAAGACTAATTCCCAATTTCAATTCAGACGAATATATATTGGGTATGATTATAATATAAGCAAGACTTTTTCCACTGAATTCCTTCTTGCCGCCGAGGATGACTTTACTGCCGGAGACCTGCTTCAAAACAATAAATTCACTCCATATGTAAAATTTGCGAATTTGCGCTGGAAGAATTTTTTGTTTAAGGGAAATGACCTCTTATTTGGGCTGCAGCCCACCCCAAGTTTTCCTTATATGTCGGAATATATTTTTTCCTATTCCAGGCCCGTGGAAAGAACCATTACAGATATCCGAAGAACCCCTTCCTTTGATTTTGGACTGGGATTGCAGGGAAGATTCAACTCTAAGGATAATTCAGTAGTGTATGGATATAATTTCTTAGTAGGCAATGGTACAAGCGCCAAGCCACAAGCATTAAACGTTTCCGTTTACAAGTGGTTCTATGGCGATGCTTTTGTTGGTTTTCTCAATCACCGGCTGATTTTGGACCTTTATGCCGATTATCAAAGACAGGCTTGGAATCCAGTCGCCCACCAACATTCTGCTCGTCAAATGACCAAAGGAGTCATTGCCTGGGCNNAGGCTTATATAAATGGCCTTACTCAGGCTGAAGTTGGAATTAATGGTCCTGTGAAAGATACACTTGATGGTCGTGCAACAGGCGCATCTTTTTATATCCATGGAAGCATATACAAAAACATGATCAGGTTCTTTGCCCGGTATGACATTTATAATCCCAATACCATGTATGACAATTCTACCTATACTAAGTACGCCGCGTTATATACGGTGAGTACTTCCTATGAACCTAATAATAAAGAAAGGTTCTTATCCGTAGGACTGGATTTTTCACCTACTAATAATGTTCATTTCATTCCAAATATCTGGTATAATAAATACATTGGTCAGGGGGCCAATTTGACAGGATCGGCCGCCAAAGATTATGACCTGGTTTATAGGATGACTTTCTATTTTACATTTGGAAAACTTTTTCAAAATCCAAAATATTCGTATTTTCCATTTCTTCATTGATTTAATTCGGTAAGTACTTTATTACGTGATCTGTATACGAAGTTCAATCGGTCACTCCATTTATTTCAAATGAAGAATTCGAAACAATGCTACCGATTGGCAAACCCCGGAATGTAAAAAGATGATGATTTTTAATTTGAATTAAACCTTCATAAAAAAATGAAAAAGAATTTTAATAATCCCAAAAATCTAATTGTTGCGGTTGTTTTGTTTATCAATTTGTGCTTGATATCATGCGGCAATGGCGGAAATTCTTCAGGCGCCGGATCAGACAGCACTGCTTCCGCCGGTAGCGAGGATAATACTCTTTTGGGCGCTGGCAGCACTTTTGACAATCCTTTATTTTCTAAAATGTTCTCTGAATATAATAAAACAACCGGCCTAAGGGTAAATTATCAGTCTATTGGTTCAGGAGGCGGTATCCTTCAGCTAACCAACAAAACGGTCGATTTCGGTGCTTCCGATGCACCCGTCAACAGCAAACAGGACTCAGGTCTGTCCTCTCCCGTTGTACATATTCCTGTTACGGCTGGTGCAGTGGTTATAAGTTATAATCTGGCTGAGGTAAAGGATACCCTTCTGCTTACCCCAGAGGTGTTGGCTGATATTTTCCTTGGTAAAATAACCAAGTGGAATGATCCAAAGATCGCGGCTATCAATAAAGGGGTTAAACTTCCTTCTGCTACGATCGTAGTAACTCACCGTTCGGAAGGAAGCGGTACGACAAACATCTTTACCACCTACCTTTCAAAAGTAAATGAGGATTGGAATAAAAAAGTGGGCAAAGGTTCTTCGGTAAATTGGCCGGCTGGATTAGGAGGGAAAGGTAATGAAGGTGTCGCAGGCAGTATTAAGCAGACCCCTGGCGCCATAGGCTATATAGAGCTGGCTTACGCGATTCAAAACAATATGGCTTATGCCAAAGTCCAGAACAAGGCGCATAATTTCATAACGCCAAGCATAGCCAGCGTTACAGCAGCTGCGAATATTCAAATTCCTGCTGATGGAAAAGTTTCTCTTACCAATACGGATGCTGCTGACGGTTATCCTATCTCCGGTTTGTCCTGGGTATTAATCTACCAAGAACAGAAATACAAAAGCCGTTCTTTGGATAGGGCTACAAAAATGGTTAAATTGATATCATGGATGATTCATGATGGTCAGCAATATAGTGCTCCGCTTAATTATGCACCTCTTTCTCCTGCAGCGGTCAGTGTAGGGGATACAATTCTAAAAACTGTTACCTACGACGGGAAACCGATTCTGTAATAACAGCAATGATTTCATCATAATGGATAGAACTGTTGATAATAAATTTACTGCCCCCGGTGAAGTGTCACCGGGGGTTATTGATTCTGTAAAAAAAACAGAAAGGCTAAAGATCAGAACAAGATTAAAGCGGTCGTATCGCCAGATCCGCACAGAAAGCGTATTTAAACGCACCCTTGTGTTTATGGGACTACTCATGATCCTGCTGGTTTTTGGAATAATGCTGACCCTGATAATAGAGTCAATTCCTTCGATGAAAGCCCAGGGAATTGGTTATCTCTGGGGAAAGACCTGGGATCCCGTTCGGGATGTTTTCGGAGCTTTTCCTTTTCTGTTGGGTACCCTGCTCACCTCTTTTCTTGCCTTATTCATTTCCGTTCCGTTTTCAATTTCTATTGCAATTTTTCTGGGGGAATATTATCCAAAAGGATGGTTATCCAATTTTTTAAGGAATGTGGTAGAATTGATTGCCGCTGTCCCCTCAGTCATCTATGGTTTTTGGGGACTCGCCGTTTTAGTGCCTATTGTAAGAAGTTTTGAGACCAAGATCGGGGTCGAACCGGCTGGGGTAGGTATATTTACAGCAGCTTTAATATTGGCGGTAATGATCATACCTTATGCCGCTTCACTTGGCAGGTCAATAATTCAAATGGTCCCCTCCTCGTTGAAAGAAGGTGCGTACGCTTTGGGTGCAACCAGGTGGGAAGTGATTAGAAGTGTCATACTGCCTTATACCAAATCGGGCTTATTCGCTGGTATTCTTTTGTCTCTTGGCCGGGCCCTGGGGGAAACCATGGCTGTAACCATGGTAATAGGAAATACCAGCTTGATCCCTAAGAGTATCTTTGCTCCGGGGAATACAATGGCCAGCGTTATCGCCAACGAGTTTACTGAAGCAGATCACCCCATATATCTGTCTGCCCTGATTGAACTGGGTCTAGTCTTATTTCTTGTTACTGTGATAATTAATATGCTTGGTAACAGAATCATAAAACGATTTATAAATGAATAATTCATGATCGTTAATGTCAAATACAGGATCGGTAAAAGCAGGGTGATGCAGGCATTGACAATTGCCCTTTCTTTTGCATGCGTGTTTCCGCTGATTGTAATTCTATTATATATCATCAAAGCCGGGATAACAAAGATAAACTGGCATTTTCTGGTTAATATTCCTAAACCAGTAGGAGAAACTGGCGGTGGAATAGCGAATGCTCTTTTGGGTAGTTTTATAATAATAATTGGGGCTGCGGTCATTGCAATTCCCATTGGCATTCTAAGCGGTATTTTTTTAAGTGAAAATAAGAAAACCACACTTGCTTATTGGTGTAGATTGTCTGTAGATATCCTGCAGGGAGTGCCTTCAATTGTTATTGGTATTGTAGCTTATTTTTGGATGGTGAAACCCTTGGGGGGGTTTTCTGGTTTATCAGGCAGCCTGGCGCTCGCCATCATGATGCTCCCGATAGNNAGTTGTAAGATCAACTGAAGAAACACTCAAACTTTTGCCAGATTCTCTAAAGGAAGCAGGTTTTGCCTTAGGAATGCCCTTTCACAGGGTTATCCTAAAAGTTATTCTTCCCTGTGGCTTCAGTGGCATACTTTCAGGAGTAATGCTTTCAGTAGCAAGGATAACAGGTGAAACAGCACCGCTTTTGTTTACTGCCTTTGGAAATCCCTACCTGACAGCGAATATTACAAGACCCATGCAAAGTTTGCCCTTGTTAATTTTTAACTATGCCACCAGTCCCTACAATGATTGGCATGATCTTGCCTGGGGGGCATCACTGATACTACTCGTTTTTGTTTTGGTTTTAAATATTTCTACGAAGCTCATAGCAATCAGATGGAAAGTACAGTTATAAAAAGCACGAATTTTAACGCCTGGTTTGGTAGCAACCATGCTGTTAAAAATGTTAGCATGGACGTCCCTAAAAATAAGGTGATCGCTGTGATGGGCCCTTCTGGATGCGGAAAGACAACCTACCTGCGATGCATAAACAGGATGCATGAATTGACACCAGGTGCTACCTCCAAAGGTGAAATGTTGCTTAATAAGGAAGATGTATACGCGATGCATCCCATTTTCGTCAGGCTTAAAATCGGGATGGTTTTTCAACGCCCCAATCCTTTTCCGAATCTGAGCATCTATGATAATGTTATTGCCGGATATAAATTGAACGGAATCAAAATAGCAAAGGCAGAAAAAGACAGGATTGTGGAACATTCCCTTACCAGAGTCGCTATGTGGAATGAGGTGAAAGATTCCTTGGCCAAAAAAGGGTCTTTTCTATCCGGGGGCCAGCAACAGCGCCTTTGCATAGCAAGAGCCGTTGCCATGGAGCCCGAAGTACTTTTATTTGATGAGCCCACCTCGGCACTGGATCCGATTTCGACCTCAACCGTGGAGCAACTATTTCATGAATTGAAGACCAATTATACCTTGATTGTCGTAACGCATAATATGCAGCAAGCTGCAAGAATTAGTG
>PLCH01000069.1 GCA_003135585.1 Chitinophagaceae bacterium | reverse complement strand
GTCTTTGACAATGATCCCATCCTCCTGAAGTGGATGAAAGTGTAAACCAAAAGGCAGATGTGTATCGGCAACTTTGATCTGGAGATCAAAAATTTCTTTCAGGGGGGATGGGGCATATAGGTGCAGATCACTCTGACGGCCTAATAGTCCCATGCTGGTGATAAGGCCCACGAGACCAAAATAATGATCGCCATGCAAATGGGAGATAAATATATGGTTAATCCTGCTGCGGCGAATTTTGTATTTGCTCATCTGCATTTGGGTTCCTTCTCCGCAATCCACCAGGAATAAATGCTCATCCATCGTTATCACCTGGGAGGTGGGATGACGGTCAAATGCCGGTATGGCGGAGTTATTACCCAAAATAGTTACGGCGAGCATTACCCGATTTTAAAGGTTACGAGTGTAAAGACGGTCAACCGCACTGTTCCGCTGCATGCACATGAAAATAATACAAATTGTAGTAATTCCCTATTATGCAGAAGCTTCTCCGTCCAGTAGTTCCCGCTCAAGGACTTCCATCTGTACCATATCCTGGGCTTCGCTTTCTGTAAGGGTAACATTCATCAATTCCAGAAGGCCCTTTTCATTCAGGCTTTTTTTAACTTCCTTCCTTAGTTCGCAAATCACAAAAGATGCGTCGTTTTCATGGAATTTCTCCTGGATTTTCACCAACCCTTCTGCCGCAGCTTTATCTATGTTTTGGATGTCTTTTAAAATGAGTATGGCGTTTTTAACGCCATTTTGTAAGAAGGAAAGCAAACATTCGTCCATTTCCGCTGTCATATTAGCAGCGAGACCTGATTCCTGTATTGTAATGGCATGAAATTTTTCTCTGGTATCAATTTTGAACCGCATACACACTTAATGTTTGTTAACATGCGTTAATAAGACAGAAGAAACATAAATCAAAAATATTCGTTATTATTGTATTAAGCTCAATTACTTAAAAATGGATAATAATTTTTCAGCCCAGGTAAAGGAGATTATTTCGTTCAGCAGGGAGGAAGCTTTGCGTTTGGGTAATGATTTTATCGGTACAGAGCATTTACTACTGGGGTTGATTCGTGAGGGAGATAATACCGCGGTCCGTATCCTTAAGAGTTTTAATGTGGATTTGTATGAATTGCGGAAGGAAGTGGAAATGGCAGTAAAGGATAAGACCGGTAAGAACATAGCCAATATCAATAGCCTTCCGCTGACCAAACAGGCAGAGAAGGTGATTCGGGTTACGGTATTGGAGGCCAAGGCCTTAAAAAGTCCGACAGTCGAGACCGAACATCTCATGCTTTCCATTCTCAAAAACAAAGAAAACATAGCGACTCAAATCCTAAACCAGTTTGACGTGGATTACGATTTATTCAGAAAGNNGACTTCGATGAAGAGAAAAAATACTCCCAGCAAAAAGCTCGGGCCGCAGGAAACGCAAAAAGCAAGACGCCTGTGCTTGATAATTTCGGAAGGGATATTACAAGGCTTGCTGAAATGGGCTCCCTGGATCCTATAGTTGGCAGGGAGGAAGAAATTGAAAGAGTATCTCAGATTCTTTCCCGCCGTAAGAAGAACAACCCGATTTTGATAGGAGAGCCTGGAGTAGGTAAAACCGCAATTGTTGAGGGATTGGCCCTTCGCATAGTGCAAAGAAAAGTCTCGAGGGTATTATTTGATAAAAGGGTCATTTCACTGGATCTTGCTGCCCTGGTAGCCGGAACCAAATATAGGGGCCAGTTTGAAGAAAGAATGAAAGCGATCATGAATGAACTGGAAAAAAACCGGGACGTGATCTTGTTTATCGATGAAATTCATACGATTGTCGGGGCCGGGGGTGCAAGTGGTTCTCTGGATGCGTCCAACATCTTTAAACCTGCCTTGGCCAGAGGGGAGTTGCAATGTATTGGAGCTTCCACCCTGGATGAATACAGGATGTATATAGAAAAAGATGGGGCTTTGGACAGGCGTTTTCAAAAAGTGATGATTGATCCTCCAAGCGTGGAAGAGACAATCATGATTTTAAACAATATCAAATCCAAATATGAGGATTATCATAATGTGACTTATTCAGATGAGGCGATTGATGCCTGTGTAAAACTAAGCGATCGCTACATGACAGACCGCCTGTTACCTGATAAGGCGATTGACGTGCTGGACGAAGTAGGAGCAAGGGTTCATCTGAAAAACATCAATGTTCCGCAAAACATTGTAGAACTTGAGAAGAAAATTGAAGATGTAAAAAATGAGAAGAATAAGGTGGTGAAGAGTCAGAAATTTGAAGAGGCAGCATCCCTTAGGGACGCGGAAAAACGTCTTCAGGAGGAATTGGAAAAGGCAAAAGCGGAATGGGAGGAGGAAAGCAAGCATAAACGATATCCGATAGATGAGGAAAATATCGCTGAAGTGGTCAGTATGATGACGGGCATACCAGTCA
This sequence comes from Chitinophagaceae bacterium, assembly GCA_003135585.1. Classification (GTDB taxonomy): domain Bacteria; phylum Bacteroidota; class Bacteroidia; order Chitinophagales; family Chitinophagaceae; genus Puia. The sequence goes on along the minus strand of PLCH01000069.1, from coordinate 6,347 downwards.
AACGCATGGTACAGGCAGAAAGTGAGAAATTGAGGAATATGGCCGTAGACATGGCAAGCATGGTAGTGGGTCAGAAGGAGGCAATACAGAAAGTTGTGAAAGCCATCCAGCGTAACCGTGTTGGCCTGAAAGACCCGAAAAAACCAGTGGGTACCTTTATATTTTTAGGCCCTACCGGTGTAGGTAAAACAGAGTTGGCAAGAGCTTTAGCGAGATATATGTTCGATTCTGAGGATACACTTGTGCGGATAGACATGAGTGAATACATGGAAAAATTCACTGTCAGCCGCTTAATCGGGGCGCCTCCAGGATATGTAGGTTATGAGGAAGGTGGACAACTGACTGAGAAAGTTCGTCGTAAACCTTATTCCGTCATCTTATTGGATGAAATTGAAAAAGCACATCCGGACATTTATAACATTCTTTTGCAGGTATTGGACGACGGCCAGCTGACCGATGGTTTGGGCAGAAAGGTTGATTTTAAGAATACACTTATCATCATGACTTCAAATATTGGTGCCCGGCAATTAAAGGATTTTGGAGATGGCGTTGGCTTTGCCACTTCAGCCCGTACTTCGAATTCTGATGAAAACAACAAGGCCGTGATCGAAAAAGCTTTGAAGCGAACTTTCAGCCCTGAATTCCTGAATCGCGTCGACGATATTGTTATTTTCAATTCCCTAAACAAGGAGCATATTTTCGAGATCATCGAGATCCTCATGAAAGGAGTTATGAAACGCCTGATTCAACTGGGTTTCACTCTGGAATTGACAGAAGAAGCAAAAAACTTCATTGCGGACAAAGGCTACGATCAGCAGTTTGGCGCCCGGCCTCTGCACAGGGCCATTCAGAAATACCTCGAGGATCCGCTGGCGGAAGAAATCCTGAATATGAATATCAAAAATGGAGATATTCTGATTGCTGATCTTGGCAAGGAAAACTCGAAGATCAAATTTTCCCTCAAGGAAAAAACAAAGGAAAAATCTGAAGCTTAATTTTTTAAAATAATTCAATAAAAATGCCGGCCCGTGCCGGCATTTTTATTTTATTTGTAGTTTGAAAACATGGAAAGCAAACGAAAAATAATTATCACCATTGATGGTTGGTCCTCCTGCGGAAAAAGCACGCTTGCAAAGCAGCTTGCCAAAGAGCTGGACTATGTGTATATTGACAGCGGCGCAATGTATCGCGCAATTACCCTATATTTTCTTCGCAACCATATCGATTGGACCAAACCAAAAATAGTGGCGTCGACCCTCCAGGATATCAAACTTGAGTTTATTTACAATCCAAAAAGCAAGCAAAGCGAGATCCACCTGAATGGAGAGAACGTGGAATACTTAATCCGGGATTTAATTATCGCCGAGAAAGTGAGTGAAGTCGCCGCGATAAAAGCAGTCAGGGAATTTGCTGTGGCTCAGCAGCAAAAAATGGGTAAGAATAAGGGTATAGTTATGGATGGCAGGGATATTGGAACGGTGGTTTTCCCAAAAGCCTCCCTGAAAATTTTCATGGTAGCGGACAATGCCATCCGCGTGGAAAGAAGATTTAAGGAGCTCTATGAAAAAAATCCCAATATCACCTTAAATGAGGTGAAAAATAATCTGGAAATGCGGGATTATATCGATTCACACCGGGAAAACAGCCCTTTGCGAAAAGCCGAGGATGCCATTGAGCTTGACAATACCCATCTGGGTATGAAAGAACAATTGGAAATGGCAGTTGGCTGGGCAAAAGAAAGGATCGGGGAAAAAAAATAAGGCCCTATTTAAGATAGGACCTTTGAGGCAGGCTGGTTAAGGGGTAACTTATTATCTTAAGAAAAGTATTTCTCTGTACTTTGGCAACAGCCATTCGTTGTCGTCAACAAGAAGTTCCAGCTTATCCACATGATACCGGATATTATCAAAAAAAGGCTCTTTTACCTGGCTGCAGTAAGCAATTGCCTTGGTCCTTGTATCTTCCATGGCATTGCATATTTTGCGCATTTCGATCATTTTACTTACCAGCTCACTCACTTTTGAGATATGTTCTGATATTTTTTCAAGGATTTGTTTCTGGTGGATATAAGTACTTTCCTTAAGTCCAATCTCTTTCAATCCTTTGATATTTTCAATCAACGTATTCTGGTATTTGATAGAAGGAGGCAGAATATGGCTGGTACATAATTCCCCCATTATGCGGGCTTCGATTTGTACCATTTTGATATATTTTTCCAGTTCGATCTCGTGTCTTGCCTCCAGTTCCACATGGCTTAGTACGCTGTTAGCTTCAAACAAATGTTTTGCCTTATCCGTCAGCAAAACATCCAAAGCCAGTGGCGTGGTCTTTATGTTTGGCAATCCTCTTTTCTCCGCTTCTTTTTCCCATTCTTCGCTGTAATTATTTCCTTCAAACAGGATTTTTTCGCTGCTCACGATGTATTCGCGGATTACGTGCATGATGGCAATTTCCTTTTTCTCCCCTTTGTCAACCAATACATCCACCTCTTTTTTGAATTTCTTAAGCGTTTCCGCAAGAATGGTGTTAAGGGAGGTCATTGCATTTGCGCAATTTGCTGCGGAACCTACGGCCCTGAATTCAAATTTATTACCGGTGAAGGCAAATGGAGAGGTCCGGTTGCGGTCGGTATTGTCCAGCAGAAGTTCCGGTATGCTTTTATGCAGGTCTAATTTCAGTATCGCTTCATCCTGTTCGTCAAATTTAGCCCCTACTCTTTCCTTTACATCTTCCAGTACTTTGGTCAGGTATTGCTCGATGAAAACCGAAATAATAGCCGGTGGCGCTTCGTTGGCACCCAGACGGTGATCATTGCCTGCTGAGGCAATCGATGCCCTTAGTACATCGGAATAATCATACACGGCCTTGATGGNNGTTATTATGCTTCCCGCTACCATTGATACCTGCAAAAGGTTTTTCATGTAACAGGGCCCTTAGTTTATGACGACGGGCAACACGATCCATCACGTCCATTAATAATATATTGTGGTCAACTCCAACACTGACTTCTTCAAAGATGGGAGCACACTCAAATTGGGAGGGTGCCACTTCATTGTGGCGGGTTCTCAAGGGGATCCCTAATTTATAAGCTTCTTGTTCATAATCCCTCATAAATGGGTAAACCCGCTCGGGTATTGAACCAAAATAATGATCTTCCAGTTGCTGGCCCTTGGCAGGAGGATGTCCGAAAACAGTTCTTCCGCTTAGAACCAGGTCAGGGCGGGCATTTGCGAGGGCTTCGTCGATGACAAAATATTCCTGTTCCCAGCCCAGGGTAGCTGTCACTTTATTAATGTTTTTATCAAAGTAATTGCAAACTTCCACCGCAGCTCTGTTCAGGGCTTCCAGAGATTTCAGCAAAGGAGCCTTGTAGTCGAGTGTTTCGCCGGTATAAGAAACAAAAATGGTTGGGATGCAAAGGGTCTTCCCGCTGCCAATTTCCATAATAAAAATAGGAGAGGAAGGATCCCAGGCAGTGTAACCCCGGGCTTCAAAAGTTGCACGGATGCCACCACTCGGGAAAGAAGAAGCATCAGGTTCCTGTTGGATAAGGGCGTCCCCGTCAAATTGTTCAATAGCGGTACCATCACTTTTTATTGTAAAAAAGGAATCATGTTTTTCGGCCGTGGTCCCGGTTAATGGTTGAAACCAGTGCGTAAAGTGAGTTGCGCCTTTACTTTCAGCCCATTGGCGGAGCCCGGCTGAAATCTGGTTTGCCACCGACCTGTCTATTTTTTTACCCCCTTTGATTGAAGCCACCAGGCTTTTGTAAGCTTCATCACTTAAATATTCCCGGGCAGTCTTTAACGTGAATGTATTTTCACCAAAAATAGCAGAGATTTNNCATTGATTGCTTTAAATCTTAATGATTCCATTGCTTGGTTTTTTCAGATGCAAATAAACAATAATTAGTCAGTATGCCAAAAAAATAGATGGTAAATGACCCTTTGATCACAAAATGTCAAAAATAAAATGTGATTTATTGAAAAATGCCATCTTTATTGAAAATTTTGTAAAAAAAAGATACATTTTTTTTATTTTAATTTATATATATCCTCCCATTTTATTGCCAGAACGAGCGAAATGATCAATAATAATTCCGGGATCGATTTATATCTGACCACAGCGCCGGGGAAAGGAACTACATATCCAATCAGCAAAATCTGGCTGACTCCATAAAACAGGAAAAGGAGTATTAAAGGCTGCAAAAGGATTTTTTTCCAGTCCCTCTCCGGATAAATTATGAATAGGATAATAAGAACCCAAAAGCAAATTGTTTCAAGGCAAGCCATCATTTGCAAGGGGCTTTTGGCTTCCCAGAAAAATGGACGTAGAAAAGTATTCGCAAATGCCTGGGGGAATATTTTTATAAAGCTTTGGATAGAAGGTTGCAGTGAATCCAACCTGAACCGGGTATTACCGTGAAGTTGTAAAAACTCCTGTTGCCGGGCAATCAGGGGTGTGGAAAGATTTTTTTCCGGTGAAATAATAAGGCTTCCCAGAAAAATGAGCAGGGCCGAAATATAGCCGATAATAAAATAATAAATCGCTTGTAACGGATTTCTCATGCTGATAATCCAGCAAAAAAAGGGCAGGAGAAACGCCAGTAAATACTGTTCTCTGAAAATAAGAAATCCTGTAAATCCGGCAGCTATCCACCAAAACCTAAGAATTTCTTTTTTCAGATACCATTGATGGCTGTAATATAAAATCAGTCCTATAAAAAGCACCAGCAATCCTTCCGCCCTTATCCCGCTAAGCCAGAAACCGATGGATGGAATGAAAAACAGCGTGAACAGAAGGATATTTTTTTTGTTTGGGAAAAAAANNAGGACCACAAAATCAAAGAACAAGACATCGATATAGTAGTTACCCCGGCTAAAAATGTTGAATATCGCGAGCAACTTTAGCATCATCCAATATTCAAGGTCCTGCAAATAGTGTCTCCAGCCCTGCCAGGACTCGAGCCCGGGCCCGAGAGGAGATCCCGGAAAAAAATCTTTGATAAAAAGCCCGGGTTGATGAATTAATTTCTGGTATTCGGTTAAGGAATCCCGGTAAAACATCCAAGTGTCATCGCCGCCATAATATTTTAAGAAGACATATCCGTAAAGGCATCCCAAAAGTACTTTAAAAGCGAAAATGAAGACGACAAGCCCACTGCTGATTTCTATACGTTTTCGTTTGAATACGCGTTGTATGATCAGCACAAGCAGGATGAAGTAAAAAAAGAACAGAAGAACTGCAGGCATAAATAGATATTCAAAATGGGTTTTATAAAAACTTGGAAATTCACCACCTTTTTTGGCGGTTACTCTCCCTTTCGGCCATACCGTATTTCAAAAATTAAGTAATTTACGAACTATTGATACGAACTTTCAAATACCGGATACATCCATCAACAAATGAAATTCCTGGTATGGATCAGTATTTTGATCTATGCAGTTGGATGCATAACACTGTCTTAATTTAGCTTAATGAAGGAAAATGGACCTGCCCCTTATAAACTGGTTGCTTTGGTGTCAAACAGTGCATGGGCCGTTTATAATTTCAGGCTTGATATTATCCGTTACCTGTGCAGAAGCAATTACCGGGTTCTGGTCATTGCGCCGGATGACGAATTTTCTCCTTTATTGAAAGAGGAAGGATGCAGCTATATTCCCATAAAGTTCAACAATCGTTCTGAAAACCCGCTCCGGGACTATGGCCTTTACCGCCAGTTGAAAATCATTTATAAAAAGGAAAAACCGGATCTGATTTTCCATTATGTCATCAAGCCAAATATCTATGGGTCCCTGGCTGCGGCAGCCTGTTCCATTAAATCTGTTGCTGTAATCACCGGTCTGGGGTATAGCTTTGACAAACATAACTGGTTATACCGTGTGGTCCGGGTTCTCTATAAAAAAGCTTTGCGTTCGACTGAGGAAGTTTGGTTTTTAAACAATGAAGATGCAAAAATATTCATCAGTGAAAGAATTGTCAAAATTGAAAAGATGAAAGTTTTGCCAGGAGAAGGAATCAATACCGACTATTTTTCCCCAGATACTGAATCCCCTCCCAGGAACAGCGAACCTACTACTTTCACCTTCCTGATGAGTACCCGCCTTTTAAAGAGCAAAGGCATTGGGGTCTATGCCGACGCTGCCCGTATCCTAAAAAATAAAAATTACAAAGTGAATTTTGAATTGATAGGTTTTTTCGAAGATCATCATCCGGATTCCATACCCAAAGAAGACTTGAAAAAATGGGAGCAGGAAGGATTGATACATTACAGCGGTTTTGCAAAAGACGTTCGTCCTCACTTGAAAAAGGCCGATTGTTTGGTTTTTCCCTCCTTTTATAATGAG
>PLCH01000334.1 GCA_003135585.1 Chitinophagaceae bacterium | reverse complement strand
CATGCCCTGTGTGCGGGGCGTCGTGAATTCACTGCCCAGGTCATGGAATGAAAGGCGTTGATTTCCCTTCATATATTTATTGCCGAAGCGGTAAATGGTTTCGTTATTATAAGCACGCAGCACAGAATCCCTGGATTGGCTTAACGCAGGGACGCTGATAAACAACATAACGGACAGCAGTATTCGAAAATATTTCATTACTGATTGGTTTGGTCAGGCAGCATTCTCAAAAACAACCCCTTCATCTTTTATAGGGCTTTTGTTCCAGAGGATTTTTACCAGTTGAATAAGGGCAGTACNNACCATATCCTGGTTTTTATGTAATTGCTGCGTCATAAAGATCCCTCCGTAAATAAAGATACAGTTAGCTAAAAAAGTGCCCGCCCCGATAGCAAGGATATATACATTGTAATGTGCGTTATCCGGCCGGAGTATTTTTTTGGCGAACAAAATACTGCTCCATCCAAACCAGAAAGGGATATGCATAAAGGTGATGGAACTCATAAACATCCCCAGCAGGAACCGGTTTACTCTATTGTTCAGCAGCACATTTTCGGCCTGGTGCTGCTGGTGTGCCGCAACAAAACTCCCGGCGGCAAATACCAGTAATAATGCAAAAGTGATCCACTCCATACGCCGGAATAATTTCTTTTGTTTTTGGATCCAGTGAATTCCCACCAGGGAGATCCGCACATAAATCATTTCGGTGAGTAGGGTCCCAATTGAGAAATACATAGCGCGGGCGATTCCTTCCTGCGAGCTGATTTGCATCGCGGTAATATTCAGCGGACTAAAAGGAAGCGTGCCTAAAAAACTGATCAGCATCCCCCAGAAAAAAATTCTCACAAAACTCATAGAAATAACCGGTTGTAATGATGAAATACTGATGTGTCTGTCAACATAATAACAATAACACCATCAGGTGCATCTTTCCATGTGGCAGGCTGGTTATGAGTCAATCTTTTGTGGTTTCCTGGATTTCGCGAAAGGCATTTTCATAAGTGACAGGTAAGTACCATTTGTTTTTTTATCCATATACAAATCCACCCCAAAAATAATTTGTTCGTAGGGCAGCTTGCGGAAGGTGCCAAACATCCTGTCCCAGATACTGAGCACATCGCCATAATTGCAATCTGTATAGGGCTTTTGATAATGATGATGTACCTGGTGAACGTTTGGTGTTATAAATACGGTACTTACAATAGCATCTGCTTTTTCAGGCAACCTGCAATTCATATGCACCAGTAAATTGGAAGTGATCTGGATGAGCTGGCGCAAGAAAACAATCCAGAATAAAGCGCCGCTGAAAAATATCCAGGCCAGCGTAAAGCAATTCCGGATGATATTTTCACAAGGGTGCTCCCGTAATGTGGTTGACACGTCTACCACGTAATCGCAGTGGTGAACGGCGTGAAACATCCATAGCCTGTTTACCTTGTGCATGATCACATGATAAATATATTCACCAAAGTCAAGTAAAATAAAAGCAGTAATAAACAGGACAACCGGATTTTTTAAATAGGGAAGGTGATATAACAAACCGAATTGATGGCGCCCGGTCCATTGCATGGTTTTTACAAATAACAAACCCATCATAAACTGGGGCAACACACCTGTAATAATAAATTGAACATTTAAGAAGGCATGGTTCCATTTTTTGTAGTTAACGGCAAGCCCCGCAAGGTTTTCAATGTTCCAGCAAACGAAGAGGACACCGGCAAAAATAAGCGCCTCAGTTTCGTCAGAACTGTACGTCAGGAGATGAAAGAAATGGTTCATGGTAGTGTGGTGGTAGTTTAGATTATTGGAATTCTTCTATTATATGTGAAAATAGTGGTATAAATTATCATGATTTGTTATAGTTATTAAAACGGGGCAATATTTACATTATTCAGACAATGACAATGCTTTGACATTATTTATGGGACCAAGACTGTAGCGATAGATGCTTATAAAGAAAGGAATCGTTGGGTGAAAACCACAAATTAATTCCCAAACCTGGATTATCAGAAGAAGAAATTGTTGTTTGGTTCTTTCTAATATCTGGTATGATTATAGTGGCTATGATTCACGCAATATATTTGACGGCCGCGGCCGGATTTTCCTATAACTTAGTTTAAATTTCCGCGAAACTGTCAGGCTGAAAATTGAAACGATTCGCTTTATGGAGAAAAGACCCCCTGCCATACTACTGACCTTTGATGTGGAAGAATTTGATCATCCGCTGGAAAATGGTACCTGTTTGCCCTCGTGTGAACAAATGAGGCTCGGCAGGAGTGGGCTGGATGCGGTTAAGCAACTGTTTGATGATACCGGAATCAATTGCACACTTTTTACAACTGCAAATTTTGCATTGAAATATCCCTCAGCGATAGCATCGCTTTCAATGAAACACGAAATAGCTTCCCACTCATTTTTTCATTCCTCGTTTGAAAAGAAAGATCTCTTAAATTCCAGGCAGGTATTGGAAGACATTATTTCCCGAAAAGTACACGGGCTTCGAATGCCCGGCCTGAAAAAAATCGAAGCGGGACTGATAAGTGCAGCAGGGTATAGTTATGATTCATCGGTAATCCCCACGTGGCTATCAGGCCGGTAC
>PLCH01000564.1 GCA_003135585.1 Chitinophagaceae bacterium | reverse complement strand
GGGCTATAAGGGCAATATGTCCTCCTGGAAGGATTATGGCAAATTTATTAACCAGCTTCGAGACGGCAGGGATATATTGCCGGAAGACATTAAAAGAAAAGTACATGAACTGACGGATAACCTGAAAGATCCGAAGGACAAAGTATACGCACTATATGATTTTCTGCAAAAGAATACCAGGTATGTCAGCATTCAGCTCGGAATCGGCGGCTGGCAGCCATTTCCTGCAGATTTTGTGGCTACCAAACGNNTCCAACTACATGGTCGCTTTGCTAAAAGAAGTTGGAATCATTGGAAAATACGTGGAGATTCGGGCTGGAAGTGATGCCCCTGAAATGATTGAGGATTTCCCTTCTTTTCAGAGTAATCATGTAATAACCTGCGTCCCTTTAAATAAAGACACTATTTGGCTGGAATGCACCAGCCCGACGAGTTCTCCTGGCTATATGGGAAGTTTTACGGGAGGAAGGAAAGCAATCCTGATCGATGAAGAAGGCGGTCATGTCGTTAGGACTCCGACCTATTCTTCATCTGATAATTTGCAACGAAGGGTAGTGAATGCTGAAATAAACGCTGAAGGAAATCTTGAAGCGGAAGTAAATACATTATATTCTGGTGTTCGGCAGGAAATTCCACAGAGTCTGATGAATGAGGCATCGGCAGATGAGCGTGAAAGATATTTGAACGCTCTCTTTAACCTTCCCACTTATAAAGTAGATAAAAGCAAATACACCGAGCAAAGGGCCGCGCTTCCAACCATAAGGGAGTATTTGCATGTGGTTTCCCCCAATTATGCAAGCGTGTCTGGGAAACGCCTATTCATTGTGCCGGACTTATTTGATAAAAATTACACCAGGTTGTCCGCTGACTCCAACAGGCATTATGATTTCATAAACAAAGAGGCTTTAAAGGATATTGACAGCATTACGATAAAAATCCCGGAAGGCTACCGTCCCGAATCAGTTCCGCAGGATATGAATATTGACAGCAAATTTGGAAAATACACTTCCTCCATAAAAGTCCTACCGGATAAAATATTATACTACAGGAGCAATGAAAAATGTGAAGGCCATTTTCCTGCATCGGATTATCAGGGGCTCGTAAAATTTCATGAACAGATATATAAGGCAGATAGGAGTAGCATTGTTTTAATAAAAAAGGAATAATTTGGTAAGTCTCTTTTGTTACCCGGTCAAAAAAATCCTTTGCTAACGCTAAGGATTTTTTAATGGCGCTCGTCCACATGCAGGCTATGAAAAAAACGATGGATGGCTGGTGCAAGGATGATTCCGATATTGGTAATAAAAACCACCCCGCTGAACAAAGCGTAAAAAGAGGAAAACCATTTACCACTGGCTGTTTTTATTTCAACCACAGGGCCCATTCCGCTCAGGATCATAGATGCGTTGTGAAGGGCGTCAAGCCATGGGATACTGGCTGTAACATGATATCCCATAATACCTATCATAAGACAGATAGAAATGATCATGATCCCGATCAGAAGATTCTTGCCCATTCGCCGGTAATAGACCTTTTTTGGAGCCAGAGGCTGCGATTTGTGTTCGTACATATTGCACAATTGATTGATAAAAATAATAAGTTTTGTGTAGTTGGGAGCTTTGTGGATTAATTGAGAATAAGTATTCATGCGACAATAGATTTTCTTAAATTGCCTATCTTTTAATAAATAGTTGGGTGAAATATCTTCTCGGTTACGATATAGGCTCCTCTTCCATCAAGGTTGCCCTGATAGAGGCTGCTACAGGCAAGGCGTTGGGATCCGCCTTCTCACCTTCCATGGAAATGAAGATAGCCTCCCCGCAACCCGGGTTTGCGGAGCAGGATCCGGATAACTGGTGGAAGGAACTGCAGAATGCCACGGAAAAATTGAGAAGACAATTTTCTTTTAAGCCTGATGAAATCCTTGCGATCGGGATTTCATACCAGATGCATGGTTTGGTATGCATTGATAAAGACCTGCGACCACTGCGTGATGCAATTATCTGGTGTGACAGCAGGGCAGTTGAAATTGGTAACAAGGCCTTCAAAGAAATAGGGGAAGAATATTGTCTGAAGCATCTTCTCAACTCGCCGGGGAATTTTACCGCCTCCAAATTGAAATGGGTGCAGCAAAACCAGCCCGATCTATACAGGAAAATATACAAAGTGCTTTTGCCGGGCGATTATATAGCCCTAAAATTAACGGGAGAACCAACAACAACGGTGACTGGCTTGTCCGAAGCCATTTTGTGGAATTATGACTCCTGGGGCGTCGCAAAAGAATTGCTGAACTATTATAAAATTGAAGAGAATTTATTACCAGGACTGGTACCGATTTTTGGAGAACAAGGCAGATTGGCCAATGCCCCGGCAAAATTATTACAATTGATTCCAGGCATCCCGGTAAGCTATAGGGCGGGTGACCAGCCCAATAATGCCTATTCCCTTCATGTTTTGCAACCCGGGGAAATAGCCGCAACGGCAGGCACATCCGGTGTGGTATATGGTGTAACGGATAAGGCAGAATACGATCCGCTTTCTAGAGTAAATACCTTTGTTCATGTGAATGACAAAATAGATTCACACCGCTTTGGCATATTGCTTTGTATAAACGGGACCGGAATTTTAAATAGCTGGCTGCGGAAAAATTTCTTTTGTGATCTTTCCTACGGCGCCATCAACGAAGCGGCCGCTTCCGTGAATATAGGCTCGGAGGGGTTATGTTTCTATCCATTTGGCAATGGAGCCGAAAGGATTCTTTCAAACAAAGACACCGGTGCCTGTTTGCAGGGGCTGCAATTTAACCGGCACCGGCCCGAACACGTGGCGAGGGCTGCCCAGGAAGGAATCGTGTTTGCTTTGAAATATGGAATAGAAATTATGCAAAAAATGGGTATGCCGGTGACGGCGGTGCGTGCGGGATATGCTAACATGTTTCTGAGCGCTGTATTTGGCGGCACTTTCGCCAATGCAACCAATTGCTCCCTGGAATTATATAATACGGATGGTGCGGTGGGTGCAGCTAGAGCTGCAGGGGTAGGCGCAAAAGTCTATGACAATTTTGAAGAGAGCTTCAGGGGCATGGAACTGGTCCGGAGGATCGAACCCCAAAAGCAGGCCATGCAGCAGACGGCCGATGCATACGGGAAATGGAAAGGAAATCTATCAACTTTTATTCANNTCGTGAAAAGTAACAAGGAATTTTTTCCCGGGATCGGCCCTGTTAAATTTGAAGGACCCCAATCGGATAATCCACTCTCTTTTAAATGGTATGATGAGAACAGGATCGTGGGAGGTAAAAACCTAAAGGAGCTGGTTCGCTTTGCGGTCTGCTACTGGCATACCTTCTGCAACACGGGAGGCGATCCTTTCGGCCCCGGAACAAAAAACTTTCCGTGGAATCAGGCAACGGATCCGATCCAGCGTGCCAAGGATAAAATGGATGCGGCATTTGAATTCATTGCCAAACTCGGAGCACCTTTTTATTGCTTTCATGATATTGACCTAGTGGATGAAGGCAGTTCTGTTTCTGAATATGAAAGCCGCCTGCAGACAATCGTAGACTACGCGAAACAAAAACAGGCTGCCACCGGTGTAAGATTATTATGTGGTACGGCGAATATATTTTCGAATCCCCGTTATATGAATGGCGCCTCCACCAATCCTGATTTTGCGGCGGTTGCTTATGCGGGGACCCAGGTAAAAAATGCCATAGATGCTACCATTGCACTTCATGGAGAGAATTATGTTTTCTGGGGTGGGAGAGAAGGATATATGACCCTACTGAATACAAAGATGAAAAGAGAACTGGATCACCTGGCTGTGTTCTTGACGATGGCACGTGATTATGCGAGGAAACAGGGATTTAAAGGAGTTTTTTTTATTGAGCCCAAGCCCTGCGAACCCACCAAACACCAATATGATTACGATGCGGCAACGGTTATCGGTTTTCTGCGTCATTATGGCCTTGATAAGGATTTCAAATTAAATATTGAAGTGAATCATGCAACCTTGGCAGGTCATACTTTCCAGCATGAATTACAGGTTGCAGCTGATGCAGGAATGTTGGGAAGCATTGATGCCAACAGGGGAGATTCCCAGAATGGCTGGGACACGGACCAATTCCCCATGAACCTCAATGACCTGGCAGAATCTATGCTGGTGATACTCGAAGCAGGCGGATTCGGGGGTGGGGGAGTGAATTTTGATGCAAAGACCAGAAGAAATTCAACCGATCTGGAAGATATTTTCCTGGCACATATCGGAGGCATGGATGCATTTGCAAGGGCCCTGATCATAGCAGATTCCGTTTTACAAAAATCTTCCTATAAAAATTTCAGGAAAGACCGTTATGCTTCATTTGACAGCGGAAGCGGGAAAGATTTTGAAAATGGTAAATTGTCCCTGGAAGAACTGCGGACTTTTGCCATATCAAATGGTGAGCCAAAGCAAATCAGTGGCAAGCAGGAATGGCTGGAGAATATCATCAATCAATATTTCTGACAGTATGTTCATGGAGCAAAGTATGCGCTGGTATGGGCCTTCAGACCCGGTCAGCTTGCAGGATATCCGCCAGGCTGGATGCAGCGCTGTGGTGACGGCCCTCAACCAGGTTCCGGTAGGGGAAATNNCGAAGACATTAAAAAGCAGGCGGGCAGGTCCAGGGAATATATAGAAAACTATAAGCAAAGTTTGCGCAATGTTGCGCAATGTGGTCTAAAGGTAGTAACCTACAACTTTATGCCGGTGTTGGATTGGATGCGCACGGATATTTCATTTGAATTGCCTGATAAAAGCAAAGCATTGCGATTCGAAAGATCGGCCTTTATTGCCCTTGATCTTTTTTTGCTTAAAAGAAAAGGGGCTGAAAATGATTATACCCGGGCCGAGATTGATAAAGCCAGTACGAGATTGAACCTCATGAATAAGGCCGACAAGCAAACCTTGCTGAGAAATACCTTATTGGGACTGCCCGGCAGCGAAGAAAGCTTTACAAAAAAACAAATATTGGATGCTATTTATGCATATAAAAAAATAGACGCTAAAACGCTCAAAGAACATCTTTTTTATTTTTTGAAGGAGATCATACCTGTTGCTGAGGAAACAGGGCTTAAAATGGCGATACATCCCGATGATCCCCCCTATGGAATATTAGGTCTACCCAGAATTGTCAGCACGGAACAAGATCTCAGGGAATTATTGGATGCTGAAGCTTCTCCGGCAAACGGGATTTGTTTTTGTACCGGCTCCTTCGGGGTAAGAGAAGATAATGACCTTCCCGGGATGATCCGCAGACTTGGAGATCATATTCATTTTTTACATTTGCGAAGCACCCGCAGGGACAAGGAAGGGAATTTTTATGAGGCTGGACATTTGGAAGGTGATGTGGATATGTATTCGGTTGTAAAAGAAATCGTAATCCTTATGAACAAAAAGGGGATCTCCCTTCCGATGCGGCCCGACCATGGCCACCAAATGCTGGATGATCTTAAAAAAACAGTTCAGCCGGGTTATTCTGCCATTGGAAGATTGCGTGGACTGGCAGAACTCAGGGGATTGGAATTGGGGGTCCATAAAAATCTGGCTGGTTGATACAAATACCGCTCGTGTTGTGATTTTTTCAGGCTGAGAATCATAGGTCATTATAATTAGAATACATACCCATTTATAAAAAGATACGGATCAATTTCTTCCATACCGTAACAGAGTACAATTAAATCTCTACCGGCAGGATGAAGAGAATTGTTTATCAATCGCATCTTTAAAGCTGAGATATATTTCTTTCTTTGGTTCGCTTTCGGGAGTCTTTATAAAAAAAACAGCAGCATAATTCCTGCATTTATCAATAAAAGGCCAGTTGCCGGATAGATTCAGGCTACTCATAACCGCAGCATTATTGCCCCTGGCGTCTACCTCTTGTATCCATGCTCCCATTAAATGATGAAGTCCTTCCGATCCCCTGGGCGTGTACCGGACCGGCAATTGTTGAAATTGTACCGTTTCCATTTCCGCCACTGCTTTCTCACTTAATATTTTCTTCCCCTGAAATTCTCCTTTATTTAAAAGCATGATAAGAAAATTCATATAATCATTAGCGGTAGATACTGCGCCTCCTGAAGGATTTACCGCCCCGCCTTCATCATTTGCAAAACTGGTGCCCCGCATTTTCAACGGCCGAAGAATTCTTTCCTGCATGAGCCGGTCAAAACTTTTTTTACCAACAATCTCAAGGACCCTTCCGGCGATATTGGGTCCTGTATGACTATAATAAAATTCAGTACCCGGGTTGGACTGGATCTCTCTTTTTGATGCAAAGGAATTTACTTCGTCCTCCAGACTTGGAAATTTGGATTTCTGAAGCAGTTTCATCGGACCTGCCGGATCGGCCTGGATTCCGGTAGTGTTGGTCAGGCAGTTGCGAAGGGTTATATAAGACTTCATGTAGGTAGCAAAAATGGGTATGTATTTGCTGACTTTATCATCCAATGACAGTTTGCCCTGATCCACAAAAGTCATCACAAGTGCCGCAGTTAGCCACTGGCTGCAGGTTTGGATGGGCAGTTGTGTTTTTGCGTTAAAATCCCCCGCTTCCTTCTCCAGTTGTTTTTGATAGACGATTTTCCCGTCTTTCCAGACAAGGGCTACCAGGTTATTTCCCAGCAGCTTCTGATTTTGCTTTAATAACTGGTCTGCCTCGCTGAAATCAGTCTGGCTAAAGCCCTGCAGACATATTAACAGAAAACTTATCAGTAACCCGAATAGAAGACAGTTTAGCTTATATTTATATGCCATATTTTCAGCATTCCTTTTTTGGTTTGAGATTTGAACCATTTAATGCTATTTAGCTAAAAAATTTTACTTATGAATTTAAACAACTTTACTATAAAAGCGGCTGAAGCGGTACAGCAAGCACAGCAATTAGCATTTAATTTGCAAAATCCGGCTATTGAAACGGAACATATATTAAAAGCGTTGCTTGACCAGGAGGAATCTCCGGTCGAATATTTATTGAAAAAAAACAATGTTACCATCAACCTTGTTGAATCAAAGCTCGAAGATGCCCTCAGGAAGCTCCCCAAAGTAACCAGCGGGGAACCGGCTCAATCTATCGGCAAGGATGCAAACAACCTGATATTGCGTGCTGGTTCGGTTCTAAAGCAGTTCGGGGATGAGTTTGTAACACCCGAGCACCTGCTTTTGGCCATGGTGCACGGAAATGACACAACAGCAAAAATATTGAAGGATGCCGGCCTTACTGAAAAAGGTTTGATCGCGGCGATAAAAGATCTCAGAAAAGGATCAGTTGTTTCCTCACAGACGGAAGAAACCCAGTTCAATGCCCTGAATAAATACGCAAAAAATCTTAATGAACTTGCAAGACAGGGAAAGTTGGATCCTGTCATAGGCCGGGATGAGGAAATTAGAAGGACCCTTCACATCCTTTCCCGCCGGACAAAAAACAATCCAATTTTGGTAGGTGAACCCGGTGTGGGCAAAACTGCAA
>PLCH01000445.1 GCA_003135585.1 Chitinophagaceae bacterium | reverse complement strand
CATGAGAATAAAATGACTATTGATAAAAACAAGAAGGATGCATGGGGCCTTAATGTAATTTCTTTTGACGCTGAGTGGAAGGAAAATGAAAGAAAAATGAGGATAGATATGAAGAACGATTCAATGGAAATGCTGGAAGCAGCCGGACTTAAAGATGTTAAGGGACATGATGGTGATGGAACTATCGGTCGTGGCATACACGAAATGGGAACCGCCCGCATGGGTAATGATCCTAAAACATCTGTTTTAAATAAATGGAACCAGGTATGGGATGCGCCAAACGTTTTTGTAACGGATGGTTCATTCATGGTTTCTGCCAATTGTGTAAATCCCTCATTAACCTACATGGCCATGACAGCAAGAGCTGCAGACCATGCCGTAAGCGAATTAAAAAAACATAATATTTAATATTATTTCATTACCTCTAAATAAATTAATGAATGAGTAAAGAAAAAGAAATTTCAAAACCTGGCTATCCAAGAAGAAGATTTTTGAAAGACGCAGGACTGGTAGCTACCGGATTTATGATAGTTCCACGGCACGTTCTGGGTGGCAAAGGATTTATAGCCCCAAGTGATCGTTTAACCATTGCAAGCATAGGCGTTGGCGGAAAAGGTGAAGACGATATCAATCATTTCTACGCAGGCGGTAAAGCCGACATCGCTTTTCTCTGTGATGTAGATGACAGGCAGGCTGTAGATGCCCGTAAGAAATTTCCAAAAGCAAAATATTACAAGGATTTTCGTGATATGCTGGGGAAAGAAGCAAAGCACATAGATGCAGTTTCTGTTTCCACACCTGACCATACGCATGCGGTCGCTGCGATGGCTGCCATGCAACTGGGCAAGCATGTCTATGTCCAAAAGCCCTTGACACACGATATTTATGAAGCCCGCATGCTCACCCAGGCGGCACACCGGTATAAAGTGGTGACGCAAATGGGAAACCAGGGATCTTCCGGAGATGGTGTACGCCAATTGCAGGATTGGTACCACGCCGGGCTTTTGGGGGATGTGCATACAATTTATTGTTATACGGACAGACCTATATGGCCTCAGGGTATTCCGAGACCGGTGACTGCTTCTCCCATTCCTTCTGAATTAGACTTTGACTTGTGGTTGGGTACAGCTCCTAAAAAAGATTATTTTGAAGGTGTGCTTCCGTTTAACTGGCGCGGATGGTGGGATTATGGAACCGGCGCATTAGGTGATATGGCCTGTCATATTATGGCACCGGCATTTGCAGTATTAGGATTAGGATATCCCGATTCTGCAGAATGCAGCGTGGCGACTCAGTATATTGAAAATTGGAAAAAAGCATATTTCCCCGAAAGCGGCCCAATTGCATCTCATATTACCTTAACATTTAAAGGACAAAAAGGGAAACCGGATGTCGAGTTGCATTGGATGGATGGAGGCATACAACCGGCACGTCCTGCGGAACTCGGAGCCAATGAAGTAATGGGAGACGGGGGCAATGGTGCAATTTTTCTGGGGACTAAAGGAAAAATGATGTGCGGAACCTATGGGGTAAATCCTCAACTACTTCCGACCTCCCGTACAAAAGAAACAAAAGTGCCGCAAACAGTTGCACGTGTTCCGGAGGGAGAGGAAGGTCATTATGGAGCCTGGGTGGAAGCAGCAATCGCAGGTTACGGCAGCGAAAAAGCAAAGAATCTCAGTTCACATTTTGATATCGCAGGCCCACTGACAGAAAGTGTACTTATGGGCAATCTCGCCATTCGCAGTTACGATATTCAAAAGAAAAATGGAAATGATTTTACTTATCCGGGCCGCTATATTAAATTATTATGGGATGGTCCGAATATGAAAATCACTAATTTTGAGGAAGCCAATCAATTTGTAAAAAGACAGTATCGCGGAGATTGGAAGCTGGAATGATCAAAAACAATTATGAACCCCAACCAAATTTTCAATAAGGTAAATAATCTTTGGGTGGATTACCCATTGAAATGAATGGGTGCTTGTCATAAAAAAAATAATATGTACAAAAAGAAAGGGGTCAACCCCTCACGGAGAGAGTTTATAAAGAATTCATCGTTGGCCGCAGCCGGTTTTTTCATTGTACCCCGGCATGTATTAGGCCGCGGCTATATTGCCCCGAGTGATAAATTAAATATTGCTGGCATTGGCGCCGGAGGTAAAGGAGAAAGTGATCTGTCAGAATTTGCAAAAAGCCCGAATGCTAATATCATTGTTTTGTGCGACGTTGATGAACGCCAATGTACAAAGTCGGTCAAAAGGTTTTCCAACGCTAAATTTTATAAGGACTACCGGGAAATGCTTGACAAGGAACATAAAAACATTGACGCTGTTTCTGTGTCCATACCAGACAACGTTCATGCAGTGGCAGCCCTTTCGGCAATGCAACTGGGTAAGCATGTCTATGTTCAAAAGCCGCTGACCCACGATATTTACGAAGCACGCATGCTAACGGAAGCAGCCAAGCGCTATAAAGTGGTAAACCAAATGGGTAACCAGGGAGCTTCCTATGAGGGCGTTCGGTTGATGCAGGAATGGTACAACGCCGGCGTGATCGGAGATGCAACGGCAATTTATGTATGGACGAACCGTCCGGTGTGGCCGCAAGGATTAGGTATACCCAAAACCAAGGATGGCATTCCAAAAGAACTGGATTGGGACCTTTGGCTGGGTCCTGCGCAAATGGTGGAATATCACAAAGAATTTGTTCCTTTCAGCTGGCGGGGATTTTGGTCATTCGGGACCGGCGCACTGGGAGACATGGGTTGCCACCTGATCGACCCGGCATTTAAAACCGTTGGGCTTGGCTATCCTTCTGAAGTTGAATGCAGCCAGGCAGGTGTTTACGAACGTATGTGGACACCGGATTATTTCCCGGAAAGCTGTCCTGTGGCCTCCTCCATAAAACTGAAATTCCCTGGAAAAGATGGTAAGCCGGACGTCAAATTATATTGGATGGACGGAGGTATCCGTCCGGAACGCCCCGACGAGTTGGAACCGGATGAAATATTCGGGGACAAGGAGGGGGGAGGTGTTTTGATCGTTGGTACAAAGGGAAAAATAATGTGCGGTACCTATGGAAACAACCCTACCTTGTTGCCTACCTCCAAAACAAAGGAGTTAACTATTCCCAAAACATTGGAGCGTGTTCCTGAAGGTCATTATGTCCAGTGGATAAATGCATGTATTGCCGGCTATGGTAAAAAGGAAGTAAGTTCTCCCTTTGAATACGCCGGCCCCTTAACAGAGACTATTTTAATGGGTAATCTTGCACTGAGGAGCTGGAATATTAAAGGCAAAGGGGGTTACCCGGGGAGAAAAAAATTATTGTGGGATGCTGTAAATATGAAGATTACGAATTTTGACGAAGCAAACCAGTTTGTTAAGCGCGAATACCGCAATGGCTGGGAAATGAAATGGTCCTGAATANNAATAGCCCGTTGACTTAATACTCAATAAAATTTCCTAGAGTGAAGCCCTGAAAGCTTCACTTTTTTTCATTCTTACTTTAATCTTTTGAATATGCATATCCGTTACTGCCACTCTTTTGTTCCATTGACTTTTTGTCTGCTTGTTTTTTCCATAATGATTCCCTTTTGTGTCACCGCACAGACGGATTCCACTCTTCCTCCGGGGCCCCGTGGATATTGGAAGGCCAAATGGATTGCACATCCTACAGCGCCGGGCAATGATTTTGGCGTATATCATTTTAGAAAGACAATCGATCTGGCTGAGAAGCCATCTTCTTTCATCATTCACATTTCTGCTGATAACCGATATAGATTATTTGTTAACGCAGCATCCGTGGCTACGGGACCCGCGCGCAGTGACCTGGCCAACTGGAATTTTGAAACAATTGATATTGCAGCCTATCTTAAAAAAGGGTCCAATACCCCGGCTGCCACGGTATGGAATTTTGGTGAATTCAGGGCTTATGCTCAAATTAGTTACCACACCGCTTTTATTGTTCAGGGCGATTCTGAA
>PLCH01000020.1 GCA_003135585.1 Chitinophagaceae bacterium | reverse complement strand
ACTATGAACAAAAGTATCAGATTGATCGGAACATAAAATATAATTTTGAAAACACCTTAAATTTTGAAATATGAATAAGTATTTATTTTTTCTATGTTGGTTCCTGATTTTAAGCACCCTCGCATATTCCCAGCGTTATTTACCCTTATTCAATAATAAGGATTTCTCTGGCTGGAAGATAAACGGAACCGAAAAATGGTATGTTGACAATGGTGAACTCATCGCCGAAAGTNNGATAAGGGGTATGGATACCTGACTACCGAAAAGCACTATAAAAATTTTATTTTATCACTTGATTTTAAGCAGGAGACGCCGAATGGAAACAGCGGCGTTTTTTTCCGCTCATCAGTTGAGGGAACAAAGATCAGCGGTTGGCAGGTAGAGATTGCGCCTCCGGGCCTTTATACGGGGGGAATATACGAATCGTATGGCAGGCAATGGCTGATAAAGCCTAAGCCGGAGGACGAAAAAGTTTTAAAATTCACAGAATGGAATCACATGGTCATTGAGGTTAAAAATGACGAGGTGACAACTCGGCTAAACGGGAAAAAGATGGTCTATCTCAAAGACGAATTGATTGGTAAAGGAGAAGGAGTTATTGCCCTACAGATCCATGAAGGAGGAGGTATTAAAGTGAGGTTTAAAAATATCCTGATTAAAGAATTAAAGTAACTTTTAATATAAATTCACCACCTGCTAATCTGAATATTTTAACGTTATGCAAAATCAAAGAAAAGATTTACGTATCCTTGTAGTGGGTTGCGGAAATATGGGATCTTCTCATGCGATGGCTTATCATACCATTGATGGGTTCGAGATCTGCGGACTCATGTCCAGGGGGAAGTCAAAGGAGATATTAAATGCCAAACTCGGGAATAGTTATGCATTGTTCAGTGACATGGATGAAGCGATGAAGACTACCCGGCCTGATGCGGTCTGTATTTCCACTTATCCGGACACCCATGAAATTTTTGCCATAAAAGCATTTGAGAATGGATGCCATGTATTCATAGAAAAGCCCCTGGCAGACTCCGTTGTAGGTGCTGAACGCATAGCCGCAGCAGCTAAAAAAGCAAATAAGAAATTAGTGGTGGGCTATATTTTGCGCCACCATCCTTCATGGGAACGCTTTGTTGAATTAACAGGGCAACTTGGGAAACCGTTAGTTATGAGGATGAACCTTAATCAGCAAAGTGATGGGGACATGTGGACGCTTCATCGCAACCTGATGAATAGCCTCAGTCCGATTGTTGATTGTGGCGTACACTACATCGATGTAATGTGCCAGATGACACGTTCGGGGCCGACGCAGGTATATGCGATTGGAGCAAGGCTTACGGAAGATATCCCTGCAGGTAATTATAATTATGGTCAGTTGCAAATACGTTTTGAAGATGGCTCCGTTGGATGGTATGAAGCCGGATGGGGGCCAATGATTAGTGAAACGGCATTTTTCGTGAAAGATGTTATCGGCCCAAAAGGTTCTGTATCTATAGTGGCTAAAGAAGCCGGAGGATCCGGGAAATCTTCTTCCATTGAAGCGCACACGAAAACGGAATCACTGCGCTTTCATCATGCTGAACTCGATGAAAATGGAAAGTTTGCTAAAGAGGATACATGGATCAACCTGGAAGACGAACCCGATCATCAGGAACTTTGTAACCGCGAACAAAGATATTTTCTGAAATCAATTATAGAAGATATCGATCTTGGCGCCCACGCAGAAGATGCCGTAAATAGCCTGCGGATAGCCTTTGCATGCGATGAATCAGTCAGAACCGGGAAGGTGGTGTCATTACTGTAATACCAATGTTAACGAAAAATAGTCCAAAGACTATTTTGAGTGTTATAGTGGTAAATGCCGATGATAAAGATGTTAGGATAATAAGGCAAAGCCGAATTTGGCCTATTACATATTTACAATCGTTATAATTCATATCTATGATATTACTGATACGCTTAGACGAAATCCTTAAACCTTTTTCAATGAAACGATTTTCCTTTCTGATTATATTCACGGTTGTTTGTTGGTTTACCGGCAGAGCGCAACAAAACCTGCGGTTGTGGTACGATCATCCTGCCAATACATGGCAGGAATGCGTTCCTCTAGGCAATGGCCGCCTCGGCGCTATGCCCGATGGCGGTGTGCTTACATGAAAATATTGTATTGAATGATATCACCCTTTGGTCGGGTGGCTCGCAGGATGCAGACAAAGAAGGCGCTGTAAAATATTTACCCGAAATAAGAAAACTATTGTTTGAAGGAAAAAATGCTGATGCAGAGGCATTGGTTAATAAAACTTTTATCTGCAAGGGAGGCGGCTCAGGCAACGGCAACGGCGCAGATGTACCGTACGGTAGTTACCAGGTATTGGGAAACCTTCACCTGGAATATAATTATGGGATGGATACTAATTCCCTAAAACCTGTAAGCTATGTAAGGGAATTATCATTAGATTCCGCTATAGCAAGATGCAGCTATCAGCTCAATGGAGTAACCTATACC
>PLCH01000352.1 GCA_003135585.1 Chitinophagaceae bacterium | reverse complement strand
GTTAAAAGCAAAAAGGCATTGCAGTCCTATTATTACACTTTGCTTTTCCTCATTGCTTACCCCGACAACAAATCTATTTACCAGCTTGCTTCGCAATCATTGCAACATCTGCATTCTTACATCCAATCGCATGAAAATATAAAGGCAAGTTTATTTAATTCAGGCATAACGAATACCCGGCTTTGCGCAGCATTCAGTTTTGAAATCGTAAAATGGCTTAGAAAGAAATATCCAAAAAATATCAAACTCAGCTCCTTTGAAGCCAATGACGGACATATCCGATACATTCTGTCAGCGGTAATGCCCAAGGTAGAATCAGAAATATTGCAGGATGCAAATGCTACATGGAAATCGTGGCTCAAAAGATCATTGAAGAAAGAGGAGGATATTCTGGACCAGCTCATTGCTATTTTCGACGTCGCAGATATCCGTCCCGAAATCAGGGATGAGCTTTGGAATGCCTTAGGAATAAATGTGGAGATTAATTTTCCTTCACATACCTGTCTTCCCGATATTTTAATTACCCCATACTACCATCGTTCGCTTATTAACAAGAATTCCATCAAACAGGAGTCAGTCGTAAAGCCAATTCTGGTTGACCTGAATGAAAGTGAAGCCGAACAAATCATCGAATGCGGAAGGATGATACTTGTGCGTCACCTTCGCGAAATTGATCCCGTCACTTTTACTGCTACCCGCCTGGTTTCATATTACCGGTTGTCACGAGGTCTTTCGGTGGTGCTAATGAGAATGGTTCCTGAACGGAGACATCCAATTGACAGCTATCTAGGATATGTGGTTTTTAAGAATGGACTGCCAATAGCTTATGCGGGTTCATGGATATTGTTTGACAGCTGCAGAATCGGGTTAAATGTGTTTCCCGCTTACCGTGGCGGCGAATCGCAATACATTTTTGAAAAGGTGCAGAATCTGCATCGTGTGGTTTACAAATTAAATCGATTTAGTGTTGACCCCTACCAGGTAGGAAAAGAGAACAGCGAGGGTATAAAATCGGGGGCATTCTGGACTTATTATCATTCGGGGTTTCGACCAATTCAAGAAGAACAGAAAAAACTCGCTGAAGCCGAGCTGCTGAAAATAAAATCCATCAAGGGCTACAGAAGCCCTGTTTCCGCTTTAAGGAAGCTGGCTGATTCGAGGCTGGAGTTAGTTTTACAAAAAAAGGCGGTGAGGTTTGATGCAACTGATCTGAGCGTGGCCTATGCCAACATTCTGAAAAATCAATACAACAATAATCGCAAACAGGCTGAGGAACAGTTGTTCATTAAACTTGCTGATATAATACAGTTAAAAAATTATCACGAAGAGAAACTTAAATTCATTTTGAAAAACTGGTGCATCCTCCTTCTCGCTAAGGAGCACGAGCTGCGCTGCAACAACGGATTAAAGAAAAACCTGAAGAGGCTGTTTGAATTAAAAGCTGGGGACGATGATGAAAATTATATAGCTGAATTGCAGCGGGCTACGGAGTTGAGAAAATTGCTTGAAAGAATCGTGAAAGAAAATGTTGGATAAATCCTTAGTCCTTATTCAAGAGTTCTAAGGGCGAGTTTAATACCTTTTATTGGACCTGAATTGGAAGCCTCAAGGTTGGGCGATTGTTCTTTCAAATAATCGCCGTTTGTGTTTAACGCAGTAATGATACCTAAACAAATGATTCACCTTAGTGAAGAAAAAAAGCTCCTTCAAGAGGATTTGGCGATCAACTTTTTTAGTGAGAAAAGCTACCCATATTGCTTTACCAAACCATCTATATTAATATAGCTATTCCAACTCGCTCACTACTGCTTACAACTACTTCGAATCTGGACTATAGATCTAATGAAACATAATTTATCTTCCGCCATACCGAGGGAAAGTAGGAGGTACATTTATTTCCAAGGGTAGCCA
Source organism: Chitinophagaceae bacterium (assembly GCA_003135585.1). Taxonomy (GTDB): domain Bacteria; phylum Bacteroidota; class Bacteroidia; order Chitinophagales; family Chitinophagaceae; genus Puia. The sequence continues at coordinate 2,071 of PLCH01000352.1, read as the reverse complement.
CAATCCAACTTCCACTATTAGTTGAAAGGCGATAATTTAATGCTCTAATCGGATAGGAGGGTTACCAATCTTTTGAAATGAAGCACATAGAGCCATTAACATGTTTTTCCAAGAATTCTTGTGGTATATTAATTTGTTTGGATATTCCCCCATATTCAATACCATCATAGCCCTCGAAAATTAATTTCCCTCCAAACTTTATTTCTATGCGATGTATGAATTGTTCGATATGTTTGCTAATCGTTGCTTGAACAAGAACGTTTCTATTCTCAAGAGACAACTCAACAACTATAAATCCACCTTCTTTGGCAGGACTCATGTATTTTAACACTTCTAAAATCTCCTCGTGAGGTGATTGGATGTAGCAAAAAAAATTCACCGGAACAAGGTTTAGAATGTCAATAAAATATTCTTGTGTTTCACTCATAAAATAAGAATTCCTTCAGGGATCTCAGAGAATAAATATAAGGTAACAATTCTTACCGGGTAGCTAATATCCAACTTGCTTTAATATTCCAGATACGATACTACCCATTTAGGAATTGATCTTGCCCGGTTTATTCTCCCCTCTAATCCCTACCGGCTTCCAAAGGGATTAGTAGGAGTTAATTGTATTTCCTGAGTAGCTACCCAATGGGAAACTATTGCTATTTCGGGACTCCTATTCCGGAAACCCATTGAATATACCACCTAACTAACCTTTTAATATTCTCGGTAGGAACTTTTAATTTCTGGTTACGACCATTTTCTTTGTGTCCACTATTTTTCCATCTATGATCAGTGAATAATTATACTCGCCGCTGCCCAGGGCAGAAGCATCCAGGTTGATAAAACCGGAAGAATTCAGTTGAACAGCTTTAATCGTCCTGCCCATGTTATCCGTCAACAACAATTGGGCAGTGTTATTACCCGAAGGAATGCTGTATGGAATGCGGGTGGAACTGCTTACCGGATTTGGGCTGTTTTGACCCAAGGAGCCTGAGAGCACGATTTTAAGATCCGGACTCAGTTTAGCGATTAGGTTTTTCAACTCTTCAATTTGCTGGCTCTGCTGTTGAATCTGTTGCTGCTGTTCCTGCATCCCTTTAATCATTATAGGAATAAGTTCTACATAGTTTACCGCTTTAAAGTCGATAGTTTCAGACTTTGTTGCAGTAGGTTGTGTTTGGTTTGAGTTTCCGCCAGATATATTTGGTTCTTTTGAAATTGCCTGATCTTTTAGCTTGGGCTGAGCCATGCGGGTATCGAATTTTGTATCCTTTACCAGGTTGGGAAGCACTTGCTCTACATTCTGGGCTATCAGGCCATAATGATCACCACTTGGGAGGTTCATGAGTTTATAATTACCATCCTGACGATACTGATAAGTTTTAGGCTGCAATTTATTAATGATGTCCATTGCACTAGAAAAATCAGTAATATTTGTCTTCAATTTACGGTCAGAGCCTTGATAAGTGCCGGAACTGTATACATTACCATTAAAATAACCTGAATAGGCAGAACCCGATCCCGATCCATAAACATCATAGACACCACCATTACCATAAACACCTACGTTACTACCACTACCACTAACACCGTAGACACTACCACTACCACCAACACCAATAGTACCACCATTACCAATAACACCAGTACCATTATTACTATTACCAAATACACCAGAACCATTATTACTATAACCACTTACACCATAGGAAGTACCTACACCATAAACACCAGTACTACCACCATAAACACCAGTATTACCACCATAACCAATAACACCAGTACCAAGGCTATCGGAAGAAACACCAGTAATACCATTCAAACGTCCAATGGCATAAACACCTTCTCCTAAATTGCTGTAAACTTGAAGAGCAGTATCATTAAAAGTTCCACCTCCTGCAAAAAAAGCATCGCCCATAAGATGTAGTTTATAAAGAGGTGAGGTAGTGCCAATACCCACAAAGCCATTTGGACTAATGTGCATCCTTTGTAGGTTATTGGTAAAGATCTTTAAAGCAGTAGCTGTAGTTGTACCTAGCTTGGAACTTGAGGTAGCATTAGAATTACCTGCAAGACTCCAATA
>PLCH01000423.1:2433-4889 GCA_003135585.1 Chitinophagaceae bacterium | reverse complement strand
TACCATGTATTCCAGCAGCAATGTCCTCCGACATAGGAAGTGTAACGGGCGGAACCCGGCACATACTTATTCATGGTATCATACATCAAATTCATACTTCTATTATCCAGTGTGCCTTCAAACCACCACGCCTTCCCTCCGCCAAGGGCATACCAACTGTAATTCGTGATGGGATAGTTTGGTATGACTGCTGACATGTTTACCATGGAATTGATACGACTGGCGTTTGCCGGAGACGAGGTTACAAAATTATCTCCGCAAAAGCCCCCCATTGATAAACCGGTTAGATTTAGATGGGTAGGATCTATTCGGTATCTGGCTAAACAGGAGTCAAACATGATATCCAATAGCCAGGGTTGTGGATATAAGGCAGGCGGCTGCAATGAAATAATAATAGGCTTGATGAAAACTCCGTTGACATTAAAGGAGTCCAGATTATACCCTAAGGAAATAAAGCGTGCCGGACCATAATTTAACAAAAGTGNNCGTATTGTAGTCGTCGGGAAGGTGGACATAAGCATTCCATCCGTTGATCTTTGTAAGTGATTGCTGGGAATATGTCTGTAAAAAGCTAAACAGGAGAAATAATAATGCTACTGCATATCTTCTCCCCTCATAAAGAGTAGAATGGTTATTCATACAATACGGATTTTATTTAAAAACAATTCTGAAATCCAAATGCTCGGATATTTTTAGAACCGGGTAGTATNNCAGTATTACTCTTTACAGCTGTAATCTTACGAAAGCGGTTCTTTATTTTTTACGAGCGATGTTTGAAATCAGAATTTGGGCATATATACAGGGACAAAAATAAGGCCAAAAATACCTTCCGGAAAGCGGATTTTTTTTAAAAAAACAAAAAAAAATATTTCAGATAATTTACTCAACCATTACTAACTCAAACTCAATCTAATATTGCATATCTAATTTTTATTATTGAATTTTCCTATTCAATTATTGGCCCTTAAAGAGGTATTTTATTTTGAAATAGATTAATTTGGCACGTCAAACAAAAGGGTTATAATTGACAGTTTTAAAGATTACTACAAGGATACCTATATGAAAGTCGTAGTAGCTATACTAGGGTTTTCCCAAATTTTTTTGCGGCATTTTCCTGACATTCCAGTCATTAACATGAATTAAGATATATGGCAGGTGTTTTTTAGCAAGGATTTTGCACATATAGCTAAGGAAAGATTATGATTTAACTGCTGACCAATAAATTTAAAGTATGAAAAAAATCTATTTTATTTTTTTGTCTCTGGGTTTTTTCTCTGTTTGCCTGGGACAATTAAAGGCTAAGGAAAGATGTGGGCTTTTTGTTGTTGACATTTTGGATGGGAAGGTAAATGGTGTTAAACCGGGGTATACTATGGAAGAAGTCAAAACCATCCTGCCATGCTTTACCAGCGTCGAGGAAGAAGGTGGAAATTCAAAATGTGGGGGTGAAGTGTTTTATAAAGACAAGGATATTTATTTTTACACACAGCGGAATTATATTGAGATAGGAGAAAAATTTCAGGGAAAGCTTAGCATTCCGTTATTGGGCGCAAAACGCGGGACCTTATTTAAATGGCTGGGTAACCCAAAAATCGCCGATTCCGAGTGGGATGCATTTCAAATGGCATATGGAACATTAGTTCTGCATTATAACAACGCAGGTAAAGTAAAGCTTATTCAATTCAGCTCGAAATCGATGGATGTTCTTAGCCTTTGCGAGTAATTAATTAGATTATTTGTCTGAATAACTGTATCGAAATCGGACAGTTGCCTGTATCAAAAAAGAACGAATAGTCAAACCTTCTCCCAGATTAATAAGATGATATTCACTTCCTTATAAATTTGGCATATTAATGGCCCTGAAAAGAAATTCCATGGTCTTATGTTGGGGACTGCGTTTATTTCAGGAAACAGCCTGTTAAGCCAAACAGTTTTGCATGGAGTCCATTGGAAGATAAATTTTAATTTATTGAGAATATTTAAAACAACGTCATGAAAAAATCATTTCTTCTTTTTCTATTGATTTCGGCCGGGAGGATTTGCCTCGCCCAATCTTATGAAGGGGAAACTCCATTCTTGGTGAAATCGTTTTCATCTCTTTCTCTAAAGAATCTTGAAGCGAAAACTACCGGCGGGAACATTACCCTAAAAGGCGGCAATACTTCGGNNGGCAAAAGTAGAAGTGTATGTTTCTTCAGAAAATGGCAGAAGAAATCATCTTTCAAAGGAGGAAATTCAAAAAAGGCTGGATGAGGATTATGAACTGACTGTCAAAATGGATGGAAATGAGTTGTCTGTTATAGCGCGCGAAAAAAGCAGGGTGACAAATTGGAACCAAAGCCTGAATATTTCCTTTTACATTTTTGTTCCTCAAAATATTTCTTCAAATATTAATACAAGCGGTGGAAACATTTCCCTGTCCGGACTGGCTGGAGAGCAGGTATTTGGCACAAGCG
>PLCH01000423.1:0-2418 GCA_003135585.1 Chitinophagaceae bacterium | reverse complement strand
TTGATCTGACTACCAGTGGAGGTAATATCGATGCATCCCATTGTACGGGCAATATCAAATTGCATACATCCGGAGGAAACCTGGGATTGCATGTCCTGGATGGATCAATAAAGGCACTGACTAGTGGAGGCAACGTGGATGCGGATAGAGTGGCTGGTGACCTTATTGCCCAAACTTCAGGGGGCAATCTTGTACTTCAGGCCCTATCCTGCAGCCTGGATGCAACCACCAGCGGTGGAGATGCTGATGTTGAAATACTTGAATTGAGAAAATATGTAAAGATCAATAATTCTTCCGGAACAGTGAATGTGAAATTGCCTACCGGGAAGGGAATAAACCTTGATATAACCGGAGACGAGATCAGTACTGATGCGATGAATAATTTCAACGGGGCTAAAAAAGAGCATTCTCTTATTGGAAAATTAAACGGGGGAGGAACTCCGGTTGAAATTGAAGCGTCCAGTGGCCGGGTCAATATTTCATTTCATTAATCCTGCATCCCGATGACCGGATGTAAAACCTCATAACGCCTGACATGGGGAAAGACCATTTTTATTCAATCAATTTAGAATGGNNAGCCGGCTACCGTACATATGAACGCTCGCATGTTATTTCTGCAGGATACAAACCGGATATCCCCGGATCCTCAGATCCTGCTTTTCGGGGAGATAAAACCAGGTATAGTCCAGAGGATTTATTAGTTGCTTCCCTTTCTTCCTGCCATATGCTCTGGTATCTTCATTTGTGTGCCGATAATGGAGTCGTAGTGGTGAATTATGAAGATCATGCTAATGGAATTATGACCGAAGATTCTAATGGTGGCGGCCGGTTTAAGGAAGTAGTATTGAATCCCGTCGTTACGGTTTCTGAAAACTCCATGATTGGAAAGGCTAATGAACTACACAAAAAAGCAAACGAATTATGTTTCATTGCTAACTCCTGCAATTTTCCGGTCCATCATCGGCCTATTTGCCTGGTCTCTGAGAAATAAAGGGCTGCAAAGCATATCTAAACCAATGCATTCATAGTTTGGAAGGGCTTGCACGCTTTGATTCCCAATACTAGTAATAAATATCGGAAGCTAAAAATCTATATCCCCAAGGGGGGGAACATTCTGTATCCCTATCAAATAAACTTTAAAGTCTGAGGTGCCAAGTCCATTTTGCAGGATAGAGTCCTTGTAGTTAAGTTTCAGAACAGCGCATTCAAGAAATAATTATCTGCGATTATTTTGATTTATTTTTTTCCGCTGAAATGAAAAGATAATCCCCACAGTTATTATTATATTCATTTTTAACTTTCTCAAATTTACCATTTCCAATATCAATGCGCAGTTGCGCTAACCCTTCTTCTATCTCCATTTTCCCTGCAAAAGATGAAAAAGATGAAATTCCCTCCCGAACCTGATTATCAAAGTAAATTTCAGGCTGGTGCTTGCCTGAATAAAGAAATAAATCAATCAGGTCATTCCGGACAAAATATTTTTCTGTTAACGGTTGGGAAAAGCCACTTTCAGTACAAACAGCGTTTAGGGTTTCCAGAGACGACATTTGTGCAATGGAAAGCCTCATCATATTCGTGAAATAATTGTTAAGCCAATAACCATTCATTTGGGCCGGCACCGTGGAGAAAATAACAATTTTGCTATTCTCCTTCATCACTCTACCAAGCTCAGCAAAGGATTGTTTAAGACTTGACCAATGATGAATGGTTAGTGTGGCGATCGCCCCATCGAACGCACTTTCATCGGCAGGGATATTCTCTGATGAACCAGGTAACCAATTAATTTTTTTAGATTTTTTTTTGGCCACCTGAATCATTGGTATTGAAGGATCACCCCCCCAAAAATTAATTCCTCTTTCTGAAAGACCGATGGTATAATTGCCCGTGCCGCAGCCAATGTCGAGATAGAGCTTATTTTTTTCGGGGGAAAGAAATTGGAAAAGCTTGCCCAGAATATGAGGGTCAGCCTGCCGGGTCTTATTATAGCGCGTTACAGCTCCATTATGTGAATTTCCACTCTTTTTCATGCAAGAACAGGTAGGACAACAGAAATTTNNTCAAAAATGATACCCAAACTGCCAGGCCGTGCTTGAATTTCCCAGTTTTGCAGCTTTTGATCCATCCTTTGCGTATTCTTGTGATGAAATGAAAACACTATCGCATCCATCACTAAAAGAAAACATCCTTGAATGACAATACTGTTACCATAACCCTTTAATTTATTTCTTTTTTCTAAATCTGATTCAGATCTGCTTCTTTCTGCAAGGTAAAATCCGCCAGCTATGTAGGCCAGGTCCAGACCGCCATTAAGAACGTATAATTTTTCAATTGAATGCTGGGCCTTGTAATTGTCGGCAAAACCAAAATGCCTGGAAGCCGCTTGCCTTATACCCATATAAGCGAGAACGGCAAGCC
>PLCH01000200.1 GCA_003135585.1 Chitinophagaceae bacterium | reverse complement strand
GGGAACATCACAGCCAGAAAATGCTTCGGAAGATTATTTTGAATCAACCTCTGTCTTTGGAGGAGTGAAAAAAGTAATTCTTTCTAAAAATTTCCGCGGGGGAGATATCACCTGTTTTATGGGAGGTTGTGAAATAGATCTGACCCGGGCCGATATTCAGGGACAGGCAGCAATTGATGTAACACAAATATTCGGAGGTACCAAACTGATCGTCCCCTCACATTGGCAGATCAAAACCGATATGACGGCTCTTTTTGGTAGTATAGAAGACAAACGACAGGGTCCGGCTGATCCGAATTCAGATAAGTTATTAACTATCCAAGGAACTTCAATTTTTGGAGGCATTGAAATAAGAAGTTATTGAAATTAGAAATCTGGGACATCATCCTAAATCACTCAACCAAAATCAGATTCCATGAACTGGTACTTAGCTAAACTTGTTTTCAGGATTATTTGCGGGGAAGGCCGGCACATTCCTCAATTTGATGAACAATTAAGATTGATAGAAGCCGTGAATGAAGTAGAAGCTTTTGAAAAAGGGACAAAGATCGGCATGCAGGAACAGGACCAATTCTATAACCAGGACCGCAAAATGGTACAATGGAAATTCATCAACATTTCGGAATTGTACAGGCTAAGCGGGTTATTGGACGGCGCAGAGTTGTATTCGAGGGTACAGGAAACCGAGAATGCAGACCTTTACATTGAATTAACGAACAAAAAAGCCGCTCATATCATGATGAACAGTACCCACAAATTTTTGGAAATATTATAATTTCATTTTTTTGGCAAGATCACCTCTATCAGTGAGTAAATTCCGTTATGCCTTCTCTGGCTGGTGGCTGGTATGGGCAGGCTTGCAGACGATACTAATCATTGACTATGGATTTTCCGGGAAAATCGCCGTAATAGATAGCCTTGTAACCAATCTTCAGCTGGTAGGAGCCTGTTGGCTGGTAAGCAATATTCTTAAATTTTATTTGCCCAAAAAAGAGCGATACTGGTATTTTCTGATATTGAGCGCGGGCTTAAGCGGCTTGACATTAATAATCACCCGGCAAATACTGACTTGGGTAATGCGTGATCAGCCGGATTATCTCTCGTTTATCGCGGCTTCCTGGATGGTAAGATTCGTCATAGCCTTTTTGTTAATCGGCTGCATGACCATTTTAAGTGTTTTATGGTACACAATTGAAGAAGAACAGGAATACCAGAAAAGGAAAACGGATGCAGAAAGGTTAACCAAAGAGGCAGAACTATACAAACTGCGTCAGCAGTTGCAGCCGCATTTTTTGTTTAATAGCCTGAATTCTATCAATGCCCTTATTGGTACCCGGCCAGAACAGGCCAGAAGAATGATTCAGCAGTTATCGGATTTTTTGCGCGGAACTTTGAAAAAGGAAGAACATCAATGGGTAAATCTCNNGCTATATCTTGAGATTGAAAAAGTCAGATTTGGTCATCGTCTTTTCACTTCAGTTGAAAGTGAAGAAGCGTGCCAATCGATGAAATTGCCAACGATGTTGCTTCAACCAATAGTTGAAAATGCAATAAAGTTTGGATTGTATGATACTACAGAGGATGCAAGAATCATTATAAAAGCAATCATCATGGATAACAATTTGCAAATCTCTGTGCAGAATCCCTTTGATTCAGAAACCTCCAATCCAAGCTCCGGCACAGGGTTCGGTCTAAGTTCTGTTCGAAGAAGATTATTCCTTCTGTTTGCCAGGAATGATTTATTGGAAACAAAAGCTGAAAAAAACTTATACACTACCCTAATAAAAATACCCCAGTTGCTATAAATAATAAAAAGATAAAAGGCATGAAAGCGATTATCATAGATGACGAACCTTTGGCAAGAATAATGGTAAAAGAATATCTAGAGTTTCATCCCCAAATTGAAATTGTCCAGGAATGCAACGATGGATTCGAAGGCCTCAAGGCAATTCAGAAGCATCAGCCTGAATTGATCTTCCTTGATATACAGATGCCAAAAATCAATGGATTTGAGATGCTGGAATTATTAGAACAACCCCCCTGGGTTATTTTCACAACGGCATATGATGAATATGCTATAAAAGCCTTTGAAAGTCACGCCGTGGATTATCTGCTGAAACCTTTTAGCAAAGAACGATTTGAAAAGGCAGTTCAAAAATTACTGGCTCAGGGCAATACCCCGGTTGAAAAAACAAACACACAAATGCTGTTGGAGTCCACTGCGAAGTCGCCGGCTCAAAATCACCGGGTCGTTGTTAAAACGGGGGGGAAAATAAAAATTATACCAGTGGATGAAATTCATTTCCTTGAAGCGGCAGATGATTATGTGAAGATTCATACCCGGGAGGGTGTTTACTTGAAAAATAAAACCATGAGCTTTTTTGAACAGTCACTTGACCCGCAGTATTTTGTGCNNTTTCCTTTATTGTGAATTTGCAGCAGATTACCCGAATCGAACCCTATGAAAAGGACAATCATTTGGCTATTTTAAAATCCGGAGAACAGGTGCCTGTAAGCAGAACCGGTCATGTTAGATTGAAATCAGTACTTGGACTCTGAAAATTATCCTTCCTGACCCATCCAAATCGAACCTCCTATACTGTCGCGGGTAGCACCGGTTACAGAGGACAAAACATTATTTTCCTCCCTCCAGCGTAAAACTCCAATCAGAGCCATTATAAGCGCTTCCTTATAATCGATAAGTTCCGGAGCCGGAACGACCAATTCGACCGACAAAGGCCGTAGTAACTCCTCCAGACGGCGAATCAAAAAACTATTGTGTGCGCCACCACCGGTAACCAATAATTTGCTCATGGATGAAGCTGCAGGCCGGAATCCCGAATGGGAGCGTATCAGCTCAATGGCATTTTTAATCTGGATGCATATATGTTCGACATAAGTACGCAATGCGTCCTTGGTTTCACAAAAGGATTGACGAATTATGGGGTAAACAATAGCTGTTCCGAAATCATTAGCAAGAGATTTAGGATAGGNNATTGCAAAGCATTAAGTTCCTGAAGTAATTCTCCTTTTATTTTTCCGGTGGCCGCAATTTCACCATTTCGGTCAAATTCTTTTCCAGCTTCCCGGGCTAATATATTCATTATGGTGTTAGCGGGACAAACATCAAAAGCGTGATAAGCTGCAGGTATATTGGTTGACCCTGAACCGGAGTCGTCCCTTTCCGTGATGGCAGCTGAGATATTTGCAATGCCACCAAGGTTTAGAAAAAGATCAAAATCTGGCAACAATAACTTTTCGCCTATTGGCACGATGGGTGCACCCTGACCGTTTAATGCAATGTCCATAGCTCTCAGGTCGCTAATGACATGGATTCCAGTGGCTGCCGCAATCGAAGCGCCGTCTCCCAATTGGGCGGTCATTTTTTTAGCAGGATAATGAAACACGGTATGACCATGGGAAGCAATCATTTGAATTTTAAATTGTAAATCATTTGCTTCAATAAACGCATTAACCTGCTGTCCGGTAAAATGGCCATATTCCGCATGCAACAATTGGTAGTCGACTGCATTTAGACTGGGTGCTGATTCAAGTTTCATTACCCATTCTGCTGTATATTGATAGCATATCGAATGGATAATTTTATAAGTCCATCTTCCTGAATTCTCTTCCAGATCTGTATAAACAATATCCAAACCGTCAAGCGAACTTCCGCTCATTAATCCGATGACCCTGTAAAGCATGAAAAGAATTTTAGATTGTAAACTTTAGCCTTTAGTTTTGTCCTGGCTTATTTTTCGAATTTCGGATTTTTAATTATGATTTATGGTTATCAATTTAAGCCAGCATTATTCTTTGTTGAGTGACTGGATTAGTGAATTGCGCGACGAACAGGTACAACAGGACCGGATGCGTTTTCGCCGTAACCTGGAACGAATCGGTGAGGTAGCTGCATTTGAGATCAGCAAGCATTTATCATACAAAGAAAAGGAAATTCAAACGCCGCTGGGAACTGTTGTTTGTAAGGTTCTGAAAGATCAACCGGTGATTGCGACCATACTCAGGGCGGGATTGCCTTTACACCAGGGCCTACTGAATTTCTTTGACAAAGCAGACAATGCTTTTATTTCAGCATATCGCAAGCATAAACGAGATGGATCATTTGAAATTAGCCTGGATTATGTATCCTGCCCGGAGTTGGAAAACAGGGTAGTGATCATTTCCGATCCAATGCTGGCTACGGGTTCTTCCCTGGTTAAGACCATCCAATACCTAAGGGAAGAAGGGCACCCCAGTGAAATCCATATAGTTACTGCCATTGCATGCACTGTTGGTATTGAATATATCAAACGAGGCGAACCCCAATGTAAAATCTGGTGCGGGGCAATTGACGATGAACTTACCGCAAAGGGCTATATTGTTCCCGGTCTAGGAGATGCCGGTGATTTGGCCTTCGGGACTAAGGTACAAATGTAGCTGAGTCCAGATTTATCTTTAATTGTCGGTTTTTTTTGTTATTTTCATTTAGCCAAAAATAATATTTTATCCGGCTGGTAAAGCGGAATGATAATTATGCATTATAAGGAAATTCGAAATGTATATTGATCTGTTGAACAACCCAGAGATAAAAAAGGCCACATAGAGATTTTATCCGACCCCTGCCAAAACATATAACCAGGATAAAACCCTCCAACAATTTTCCTTATAAAGCAACAAACTCGTTGATTCACCCGTTTTTAAATCATTCTTGAGGAAGCAGTTATTGGTATTTTGCGAACTGAGATTGAACTGTTTATGAAAAAAATCACACCCCTACTTTTTTTATTGATCCTTCTGAAGACCTCAGGCTTGGCGCAGGATCCTGCTTTTTCACAATTTTTTGCATCCCCGCTGACCCTGAATCCTGCCTTGACCGGCAAATTCAATGGCATTGTCCGGGTTGCAGGTAATTACCGCAATCAATGGCCATCCATAAACAATGCTTTTATAACCTCAACGGTTTCTGTGGATGGCGGAATTTTGAAAGACAGGTTGCCTGAATCTGATGTCTGGGGTCTGGGGATAATGGCAATGACAGACAAGACTGCCAACGGCATCCTAACGAGCAATTACCTATCTCTATCGACATCATATCATAAAAGTCTTGATGAAAATGGGTGGAATCAGCTTGGAATAGGATTTCAGGGAAGTTACGCAGATAAAAGACTGGACGGCACAAAATTGAATTTTGAAGACGAATTGGATCAGCAGGGTGGTTGGACCATTCCGAGTGCAGAAACCATAAACGGTCATCAGGTGAATCTCCATTATTTTGATATGAATGTTGGTGCTCTATTTAATGGCTCAACGAATGGAGATAATAACCTATACCTTGGTGCTTCGGCATACCATATAAACCGCCCAAAAGAATCTTTTACGGGCAATTCTGTATATATTTTGCATTCCCGGGTTACCGTACATGGTGGTGCCTCATTTCCACTATCTTCCACTAGCTCAGCCAACTATATACATTTTAGCGGCCTTTATAGCCGGCAGGCCAATGCCACTGATATTCAGTTGGGGGGCGCCTGGTCTGCTAACGTAAACAATGATAATGAGAACCCAATCAATTTTTATGTCGGAAGCTGGGTACGATTTAGCAATGTAACTGATGCAATCATCCCTTACGTGGGTCTTGATTTCAATGGCTTTACCCTTGGGATAACCTACGATGTGAATGTTTCTTCTCTAAAAACTGCTTCGCAAAGCATTGGCGGCATTGAGGTTTCCCTAATTTATATCAAGCGGGCTTCAGACGGCCGGAAATCTATCCCTTGCCCAAAGTTTTAAGCCTTCTATCCCCCCGCTTCCCGCTGACATATTTATTTTCCTTGATCATAAATCGGTAAGGAAGCATTGCGTCTTCGCCTGCATAATCCACACCTATCCTTGGCGTGCTCCCTATCTGGCTATTAGCCACCCTGTAGCCATCATCAGCAAGAAAGATTTGATTACTCAATAAAGATTTTGCTGAATGCTGCGTGGACAGGCCCATGGCCTTGGATACATTGCCCGGGCCTCTGGTGAGCGTGTAATCCAATTTCTTTTTTCCTGTTCTTTTCAGCATGGTTTCAATTCCCTGCAGGGGTTCGACCGAACGAATCAGAATGGCATGTGGAATTTCCCTTTCGTTGGTAACAATATTAAATAAATGATGCATCCCATAACAGAGAAAAACGTAGGCAGTACCCCCCTTATGGTACATTGTTTCCGTTCGCTTGGTTCTTCTGCCCCCAAAGGCGTGGGAGGCCCGGTCTGTCACGCCCGCATAAGCTTCTGTTTCCACAATTCTGCCTGAGGTTAAAACATTATTGAACCGGGTGATCAATATTTTCCCCAACAATTCTTTAGCTATTTGTATTGGGTCAGTCCGAGTATAAAAAGAATAATCCAGTTTTTTTATTTCTGACACCAATAAATATTTTTAAGTTTGAGAAAAAATCCATAATCCCAGAACCGGCAAAACAAAACCAAATTTAAATCCATTGCCTTGCTTAAAGAAATTGTTATTGCTATACAGTCTTACATTAAAGCTCATCAGTTCATAAGCAAGCACAGGTTGTGGAAATGGATCATCATTCCAGGTCTGCTATACGCGATTTTATTTTGCATCGGAATGTATTTTTTCTGGACATCGGCCGAAGGAGCAGTATCCTGGCTGAGTGAGGTCGTTGGGATTGAAAAATGGCTGCACCGTCAGCAAAGTGCTGCATTAAGCTTTCTTTTCCTGATGGGCGGTATCATGGTGAGATTGACCCTTGTATTTTTTTATTTCTCTCTTTTTAAATACCTGTTCCTTATAATTGGCTCACCTCTTTTTGCCTATCTGAGCGAAAAAACAGAATCCATCATAGAAGGGAAGGATCTCCCTTTCAGTTTTCCCCAATTGGTAAAGGACATGGCGCGCGGAATTAAACTGGCTTTCCGGAATTGTTTGTGGCAAACGGTCTACGCTGTTTCAATATTACTTCTTTCCTTTATTCCGCTGGTCGGCTGGATTACCCCTGTTATTTCAACCTTCGTTGAATGTTATTATTACGGCTTTTCGATGCTAGATTACAGTTGCGAGCGTCACCAATTATCACCAGCCGAAAGTATTGCCTTTATTGGGAAGCGCCGGGGTTTGGCGATGGGAAACGGGTTGGTATTTTACCTGATGCATTTCATTCCTATTGCCGGCTGGATATTAGCCCCGTCCTATGCAGTCGTTGCAGCTACCATCAGCATATATCACCAGAACCTGGAATAACTTATGAGCCAGATGCCTATAGTCTACCTGATTCCTTCTTTTCTGGATGAACATTCAACAAAGGTCCTTCCCGATTACATATTGGACAAGGTAAAAGNNCCGCCGGTATCTGAAAGGTCTATGGAAAGAAATGGTAATTGATCAATACGAATGGTTCACTATCGGTAAAACGGAGTCGGCTGTATTGGTTGAATTGAGGAAAAAACTCAAGGAGGGGAAGACCATTGGCATCCTAAGCGAAGCAGGTTGCCCTGGCGTGGCAGATCCGGGACAATTATTGATAGAGGCAGCACATGATGCCGGTGCAATTGTAAGACCCCTAGTAGGTCCCAATGCTATTCTATTAGCCCTTATGGCCAGCGGGATGAATGGGCAGCATTTTCAATTTGTTGGATATTTACCCATCGAACTTCCTCTGCTCATCAAAAAAATTAAAGAATTGGAAACCGAATCGCAGAAAAAAAATTGCACACAATTATTTATCGAAACCCCTTACAGAAATAATCAACTACTGGAAACTATTGTTAAAACCTGCAAAGCATCCACCAAATTATGCATAGCAGCCAATCTTACTGCCCCAAATGAATATATCAGATCCAAATCAATTGCTGAGTGGAAGAATCTTTTACCGGAATTGCACAAACAGCCGGCCATATTCTTACTTCAGGCGGCAAAGCCCTAATTTGTAGCGCGTTTAAATCCTGTTACCACGTATTCGGTTTCTCCCCGCCAGGCCAAAATTTTTCTATATTGATGGTAGGCGACCTGAATGCATTGGTCCTGAAGATTGGCCAAGGTATCGGCAAGCTTCTGATCAGTCATTGAAAAATAAAATTTTTCAATATTTACCATCTGCCGGCAACTAAGCCACATTTCACCTTCATTTGTCTTAAACAGATTCCCCTTTTTAGTGATTTTTACAAGCACTCCCTTTCGTTCCCCTTCGCTATATACATTAAAATAAAACCAGTAAATGTAGATCGCCAGGCAAAATAAAATTACAAGACCGGAAATACGTAATATTCTTTTCATAAATGAGATTTTTCTTATNNTCCATGTAGATCAAGGCCGCCATATTTATGGCCCCTAGTTCCAGCTCTCTTTTATTAACAGTTTCGAATATATCACTGCGCGCATGGTGATAATCAAAATATCGCTGGGAATCCGGAATTAATTCTCCCACAGGCGTCTCCATTGCCGCATTTAAGGGTTCTACGTCCGTTCCCCCGCCACCTTCAACAAATTCATACACACCATATTCCCTAAAAAGAGGTATCCACTCCCGGATTTTTTGGAGTCTTTCCTTTGGCAGGGAAATACTAAATTGCCGGGGCGTAAAACCCCCCGCATCGCTTTCCAATGCAAACAGNNTTTTACCTCCCCTGGCACCGTTTTCTTCATTTGCAAACAGTACAATGCGAATCGTGTGCTTGGGTTTATAGGAAATGGCTTTCAAAACCCGCAATATTTCTATTGAATGGACACATCCTGCCCCATCATCTTGTGCACCTTCCGCAGGATCCCAGGAATCCAGGTGCCCTCCAACCGTGATAAATTGATCAGGAAATTGCGAACCCGTGATTTCTGCAATTACATTGTGCCCGATTGTATCCGCCAGCATGTGGGCGTTTGTTCTCAAAAATACTTGGACAGACTTGTCCCCTTCGATGGCACTCGCCAATTTTTCGGCATCCTGCAAACCTACGGCCGCTGCAGGAATTTTCGGAAATGAGTCCAGGTAATCGAGTGCCCCTGTGTGTGGGTTGTTATCCACCGAATGGGACATCGTGCGAACCAGGACAGCTACCGCCCCATATTGGGCGGCCCGGCTGGGGCCAATCGCCCGGTACCGGACTGCGTCCCCGTAAGAAAGAAAAGTTTGTACGAACCTGGGATTGAATTTATAATTATAAAATACTATTTTCCCTTTAATCTCATTTTTGCGTTTTTCTAATTCATCAAAAGAATGTATCAGCAAAACGGTTGCCGTTATACCTTT
>PLCH01000512.1:16142-16806 GCA_003135585.1 Chitinophagaceae bacterium | reverse complement strand
CTATAATTCAGTCAAAATATTTCTCTATTTAGGATTCAAAAACACATCCGCATGGGTAGAACCTTTGGAATTTGAATAAATAACATGGTCGCTGGAACTCTTCAAATATCTCTCCATTAATTTTTTATGCAATTCGCCGGTTTGAAGTTTTCCATTTACCTGGAGAACCTCATTATTCAGAGTAAAGGATATATCTTCATTTCTATTGATTATTTTTTCATCGGCAAGATCATCAATAATAGAGGCGATCGGCTTACTCTGCAAAAGCGGCGCTGCAGGTGGGGGGACCGGAACCTCTGCTAAAATTGGCACNNGCAAAGGATCCAACCCGGAATTCAACGAAGGGGGGATGCCTGGATCACCGGATTTTAAACGCAAATTATTTGAAATATCCATCTGCAGGCGGAGCTGATCATGCTGCATCCTGAATTCATCTTCCTTTAATTTGAGCATTTCAGCCTGTTTCATAAAATCCAATTCAGCGATCCTGGATTGCTCACCTGCCATCTCTTCAGCCATCCTAGTCCCCATTCTTTCCTTTTTCTCCATATCTTTTGCCAAAACTTCTATTTTACTTTTCAATTCCTGCATGTGAGCCCTGTCGGCCTTTGTGGCCTCCGGTCTTTCCTTGTTCTCTTGGTCTCTTCTTAATAGTTCCAGTTGA
>PLCH01000512.1:3310-16076 GCA_003135585.1 Chitinophagaceae bacterium | reverse complement strand
TTCCAATTGTGCCAGCTGTTTTTGCAGGTCTTCCTGTCTTTGTCTCCACAACTCCTTTTCTTTTTGTAATTTCTCCTCACTGATTTTCATTGTTGCCGCTCCGGTCTTTGATTTATCAACCACCTTCTCAATAACCGCTTTGTAGCTGCCCAGGTCTTTATCCGGAACCCTTTTGTCATTGACAGATAATTTAACGACCTGATCATTAACAAACTCGACCTCATATTTATTTCCATCAATAAAAGCAATCCTCGTGGAGGACGACTTCTCCTTTTTAGTCTCTTCCTTATTGGGAATAGTGTCTGTTATGGAATTATTCACCTGGATTCTATCTGCCAGCACTGGTATTTGCTTTTTCTGGGTAAAAGCAATCATTAAAAAGCTTGCAATTACAATTCCTGTCAGTAACGAAATCTTTTCCATATTATTCAGCGTTTTGTTATTATTTGTAATAATGCGTTTTATCCTGTTGAGCAGATGGTTGCTTCTTCCGGGAAAAGCAGTGATATATTANNTTGTATTCCTGGAAGGAAACCAGTGCATGAATAAGTTCTTTCTTACAATTGGTTGCCCTCAGCGCGATATCGTCGCAACAGTTCTCCCTCTCCTCCCTGATCAAAGTGGATATCCAGAGAACACCCGGGTTAAAAAAGAATAAGATTTCGGCAAAGCTCTGGATCAGGTTTACAAAATAATCTTTGCGTTTGATATGTGCCAGTTCATGCAATAAGACTGCTTCTACCTGTTGCTGCGGGAGCTGCGACAGGAGGCAGAAAGGAAATAATATGACCGGTTTCAATAGTCCGATCACCATGGGAATTTTGACGATTTCCGATTCCAATAACTCCACCTGCTTTCTGATCTGCAGCCTGACGGCCAATTCACCGATCTTCCGTTCCCAAAATTCCGGGGGAGAATGAGTTTTGTGGTATCTGATTCTTTGTATATATCCTATATTGGCCAGCAGTCTGATGCAATGCGCGCACAGAACAAAAAACCAGATAGCTACCACCAGCGAAGCATTTGCATTGAAATATTTTACCAACCTTTCAGGGAAATTATTTTCACCCGCAACCACATTTAATTTCGCCTGGGGCACCGGAGCAATCCCGGCAACTGGTTCAGTTTCCGGGGAGATCCTGGCTGCCCCGGTTATTTCGTTTGACCCTGCCAGCTGCAACTCGTGGCTAAAGGTAAAACAGGTCGCTCCTATGAAGAGGAAGAATAAAATAGTCAAAAGATTATAGCGCAACTCAGGACCCGATTTTTTTGTACTGATAATAATTACCCCGCCAATGAGGGCGAGCAGCAGGCCCTGCCACATGGAATGTACCAGGGTCCAGTAAAGGGCTTGAATGGTTTGATCTGTAAACAACTGCATACAATAATCATTTAATAAATGTAAGACCGGCTTGTCCCGGTTTCCAGGGAAACTATTGCTCCTTTTCCATTTTATTCAGTAAGTCCTTGATTGCCTGCCATTCCTTTTTCGAGGTTTTCTTGTTGCCCAATAATTGCATCATCAGGCTGCTGGCGGAACCATTGTACATGGAATCCACAAACCGTTCCAGCAAAAAACCCTTGGTTTTTTGTTCTTCCATTGCAGCCGAATAAATGTGTTTCATTTTGGATTCATCCCTTTTCAGGATTCCCTTTTCGACCATGATCTGCATTAGCTTTAAAGTGGAAGTATATTGCACCGGTCGTTGGAACTCGTTTAAGGTATCATTCACGAAACGGACCGTGGATGGGCCGTGCTGCCAGCATACCTTTAAAATTTCCAACTCTGATCTGGTGGGTTCAGGGCTTTTTTTGTTTTCTTTATTTTCAGGCTTCATATTCTAAAGATAGGAAATTTTTCGTACGAACAAATATTTAGCAGCATTTTTTAGAAAATAAATTGCGATACCAAAAAAACCAGCTTCCTCCAATAAACCAAGGGTTGCATAATTATTTTGCCGGTCTTAACTTTACCTGTTTTAAAAACGAATGGTATCCAGCAGATTAATTGTAAATTCATCGGTTCCTGAACCTTTATCAAATGAATGCGGTTACAAAGGATCAGTTAATATGTAAACCAAGAGGGATGAAATTTCTTTTCAGTTTAGTTTTTTTTATTGGCGTCCAGAATCTTTTCAGTCAGGCGGCCAAGGACCATCCGACATTATTATTTACTTCAAAGGAAATGAGCCGGGTCGCCATAGATTCAGCGTATTATTATCCCTTCAAGGCGATTGATTCAAACGGTAATACATTGTCCTACTTCGTTAAAGACTTACCATTCTGGCTTCATTTTAATCCCGCGATACCGGCTGTTTCCGGCAAACCGGTGAAAAGGGGACAATTTCCAGTCAAGCTTTTTGTGTCTAACGGAAAAGATACAGTTCGTCAATATTTTATGCTCACCGTTTTTGATCATCAGACCAGCAATATTCTTTGCCTGGGAAATTCTTTGACCAATGGAACCAGCACTTTTAACAGTTACAGGCGTTCACTTTGGCAAATGCTCTATGCATCCAATTATAATTTTGATTTCATCGGTTCCTGGAGCAAACACCATATGGGTGGAAAAGTTCCTGATCCGGACTTCGATTTGGATCATGAAGGTCATTCAGGTTGGACGATCGAAAACCTTTTTAATCCGCCTGATTGGGATAGCGCAAAAGGTAATATCCAGTCCTGGTTAAAATCATATTCCCCGGACCTTGTTTTGGTTGAATTGGGGACCAACGATGTCTTCCAGTGCAGAAAAACCGGGGCCATGATCAATGATTTTTCCAGGATGGTCAATCTTCTGAGGGAAAAAAATAAAAAAGTGAAAATATTTATTGCCCAGATTCCACCTTTGGGAGCCAAATGGAGTACCAAAAAATTATGCGGCAATGATGCAACCTATGATCAGGCAATAAGNNGGCCTTTGCAAAAATAAACACAACTGCAGTTTCGCCGGTTATTGTGGTGGATCAATTTTCCGGTATTGATCCTTCAGTCAGCATGTATGATGACATACACCCCAATGACCTGGGTGAAAAGATTATGGCTGAACGGTGGTTCAAGGCGATCCACCCCTATTTAAAAAAATTACCCTGATTCTTTTTTTGGATTTGACGGGCTCTTGCAGTNNGAATTATTCCCTCATTGACTATTTCCGAACTTATCCTGCCAGGCCAGCATTCCTCCTGCTAAATTCTTTACATTTTTGAACCCTGCCATTTCGAGTATCAGGCAGCCTTGTCCGCTTCGGTTTCCACTGCGACAATAACAGATCAATTCATCCTCCTTCCAGTTTTCAATATCTTCAATCTGCATGGATTGAATTTTCCCTACGGGTAATAAAAAACCACCAATATTGAATTCGGCATTTTCAATGGGCTCGCGTACATCCAGCAGCCGGATATCTTCTCCTTTATCTCTTCTGGATTTCAATTCTTCAACCGAAATAGTCTTCATAATTATTAATAATTATTTTCAATAGTTGTTTTTTGGCTGTACCGCCGCAGTTGAATCCATTTTATGCAAGGGTTTTTGCGAACTTATCCATATATCTATAGTCTGACCCTGCCTCATACGGTTCAGCCTCTTTTCGTCATCAAACTGATCGGGACTCTGGCGATAAATAAAACCGCCCAAAGTATCTTTTACATCAGGATCTGGAGTCACGGATCCGACTGCAAGGCCGTCTGCATCGAGTGCGACCCTTGCTTCCTTAAAGGTCAATCCAAATAAGTCAGGCACCGCAAACTGGGTTCCTCCGACCCCACTGCCCAATACCAATGTAATGGCGCTGCCCTGCTGAATTTTTGTACCAGGCTTGATGGACTCGTTATTGTATAATTGATCCAATACAGAATTTTTCGCAAAATCAGGTTTAAAGACAGTGTCTTTCAATTTTAGGCCGTAATGAACTAGTATTAGTTCTGCGGTTCTGAAAGTCATACTTACCAGATTTGGCATGTCAACAAAAGGAGGAACTGCGCGGTTGATGGTCAGATAGACTGTGCGGTTGATTTTAACGAGATTATCGGCTTCCGGAAATTGTTTGATGACCTGCAAAGGAGCCATTGTATCATAATAAACAGAATCCTGGATTTGAATGTCAAAGCCCTGGGACTCCAGGGTTTTTTTTGCTTCAGCCAGGGTTTGACCCGTTACAGACGGAATCTTCATCAACTTCCCATGCCGGGTTATCGGGCCAAGCAGAATAAGAAACAATAATAATAACAATACTAAAAGAACGCCGGCAGTNNCTATCAGATTTATCCAGAGAGGTTTGCGGGTGATGAACTTGAACACTTTTTTATTTTAGGTTGTAAATTTAGGAATTTAATCTCTATGGGTTAAATTCCCCGCAACTTGTTGCGAAATTATTATTTTTGTATTTGTGATTGTATCCTATAAATATCGTATTTATCCGACTTCAAAGCAGATTGCTATTATAGAACGTCAGTTGGATATTTGCCGGTGGTTGTACAATACTGCTTTGGAGCACAGGATTTCGGCTTATAAATCTGCCGGCATATCTATTTCTTATAAGGATCAGCAAAATGAATTGCCATCCATAAAAGAACAATTCCCAGAGTTCAAAGGCGTACATTCCCAGGTCCTTCAAAATATTCTTAGAAGAATAGATGGCTCCTTTCAAAACTTTTTCCGAAGAGTTAAACGGAGTGAAAAACCAGGGTTCCCGAGATTTAAGGGCAAAGACCGGTTTGATTCCATTTGCTATCCCCAGAGCGGTTTTAGAATGGTGGGCAACAGAGTGGAGCTTTCACGGATCGGGAATATTAAAATAAAATTGCACAGGGCCACCCAGGGAAATATAAAAACCTGTACCCTGAAGAAATCCGGCAGTCAATGGTTCGTCATTTTTACTTCAGAAATCACCCAAGCTNNACGCCTGAAAGACCCTTTTGTTGTGCTACAGGGATTGATCTTGGTCTTGAAAGCTTTGCGACACTTTCCAATGGCGAAAAGATTTCCAATCCAAGATATCTTGAAAAATCCGAAGAAAGGCTGAAAGAGATACAATCCAAATATTCCCGGAAAAAAACCAGGACGGCAAAAAGGAAGCTATTGAGCATACAAAGAAAAGTAAGCAATCAAAGAAACGATTTTCTTCATAAGATGAGCCGGGTACTAGTCAGTAAATTTGACTTGATTGCTTATGAGGATTTGAATATAAAGCAAATGGTCGAAGGTAAGCATGCAAAGAGCATTCACGATGCAGGATGGGGCAAATTCATAGACATGCTGAAGTACAAGGCTGAAAGTGCCGGTGCTTATGCCATATCGGTGAATCCTTATCACACTTCGCAAATATGCAGTAATTGCGGAAGACTGGTGAAGAAAGAAATTCATCAGCGCTGGCACGACTGCCATGAATGTGGTTTGTCAATACACAGAGACCACAATGCTGCCATCAATATACTAAAGTCGGGAACCGACGCTGTATTTCAGATGCCCTTTAAGCTTGCTGAAGGGTAGTTCACTACTACTCCTCTATTTCTGTGCCAAAGCCTCTTCTATCAGGCTGTTATAGAATTCTCTCAAAGTCCAGCCCATTGCTTTTACCTGTTGGGGGACAAGGCTAGCGTCTGTCTGGCCAGGCACGGTATTGATCTCGAGCATAAAAGGCTCCCCTACTAGTTCGTTGTAAATGAAATCGATCCTCACTACCCCCCTGCAATTGAATATACTATAAACTTTCCGGGCCGTTTCTCTCACCTTGGCTGCAATGAATTCCTCAACAACTGCCGGAGTAATTTCTTCGGTGAAACCGGCCGTGTATTTAGCTTCAAAATCAAAAAATTCCTTTTTTGTTTTTATTTCAGTAAAGGGCAAAGTAATGATTTCTCCCTTTGCTCTGAAAACGCCGATTGTGAATTCCCTGCCTGTTATAAATTCCTCAATTAACACTTGCTCATCCTCTTTAAAAGCCTTTTCCAATGCAGGGCCCAGATCTTCCGGTCTTGTTACCTTCGACATACCAATACTTGAACCACCATTGTTTGGCTTTACAAAGACCGGCAATTGCATTTCCGAGGCAATTTTTTCCGGCTCAACCGGATGCCTCTTAAAAAGATGCAGGGATTTCGCCACATGGATGCCAGCAAATGCAGCCACTGCAACTGTATATCTTTTATTAAATGTCAAAGCTGAGGTGGCAGCATCGCAGGTAGTAAAGGGCAGTTTCAACAAATCAAAATATCCCTGCAATTTTCCATCCTCACCAGGAGTTCCGTGGATACCAATCAGTACGGCGTCAAACAGGATTCTTTTTCCATCAATTGTCAGCGAAAAATCATTTTTATCTACGCTTATTTTTGTACCATCCTTTAGGTGGTGAAACCAGCCTTTGGGCGTAATGTCAATTTTAAAAATGACAAATTTTTCGGTATCAAGATTAGTTTCAATCGTGACTGCAGATTTGTAGGAGATTACCGCTTCACCGGAATAGCCTCCGGTAACTAAGGCAATGGTTGGCTTCATTCAAAGGAATTTTGGGCAAACCTACAGGAAACCAAGCAGGTATAAAAATCTTCAAAATCAGGGCTATGTCAGCCTGGATTTTTCTTTGAATTTACATTTTGTAAATGTTTTCCGAATATCTGCAAAGTTTGTGTAATGGGGGGATTAATAAAGAGCATATGGCAATTAAAGATATTTTGAATCAGTGGATTAAATTTGACGGCCATCAAAACAGACGGAAATGCAAATGATCTCCTAGTTTGGTTCCTTAATTCTTGAACCCCCGATTATTAGCCATAACATAAATATCAATTCCCCGTAAAACGTATAGACGGCAAGATCCAAATTAATATTAGGAAATAGGAATGGTTGCAAAGCAGTACCAAGATAACCTAAACCAGAAATGATCAGCAAAATTCCCAGTATCCATGGAATGTATTGCGACCTCAAAACTAAATAGCCAAGCAGCCCAAGATGAATACTAAAAAATAAAATTCCAAAATGAAAACCGTCTCTAAATGTATTGAGAGAAAACATTACCTGTGCCTGCAACTGATCGGACTTAAAGAGGTTTAGGTATTCGTCCCCCTTCAACAGTTTTAAAGCCGTCACAAGATTAAGGAGGGAGGCTATGCCAATAGCCGCATAGAGCCATCTAAACAATGCAGTAAGAAGAGAAAGACTTCCGCTAACCGGTTTTAGTAAAATATAAAGAGCCCAGGCTACCAATACATCACTAATAAAGGTTATCAGGTAGGCAAATATTGCTGAAATAAAAAGTGTCTGGTTCGCTAAAATGTTTTTTGCTGTTTCTGCTGCGTTTCCCGGGATAACAAGCTTAGGGTATACAAAAAGTTCAGCAAAAGGAGCAGCAATTACCATCATCAGGATAGACAGCCCAGCGATGAGTGCAGCCGTACGGAGTGAAATTTTGATGGGGGGCTTCAATATCTCTGCGGGCATTTTAGCTTTTTGCACAACGAATGTAGTCATGATTTGTCAAACCGAATCTTTAGAATTCAATTTCTGGTATCGCCCAAAGGTTGACAGCATGCTTCAGCAAAAAAATATTTCTTAACTTTGATAGTACGCCTCCAACCTCAAAGCATACACAGTGGATTATCTCAGAGATCACAAATAGCTGGTAAATGAATGTTTCGGGACCTGACTAACAAATCAAACATATGCAAAAAACTTATTTAATAATTTCGACAATTCTGATCAACTCCTGGTTGTTTTCATGTAATTCCGTCAATAAAGACCAAACAGTTGAATCAAAACCAATATACCCTTCTTTTGATATACAAAAGGCCAGATTATATATTGATAGTGTTACTCGGAAATTTTCCGAAGAATTTAGAAATGCTGATTCAGTTTCCTTGGCTTCTTATTATACCGCTGATGCAGAAATGCTATTTGCAAATCATGATCCTATTAAGGGAAAAGAAATCCTTTCTGCATGGGGTAGCACCATTCGGAATGGTATCAAAAATGCTGCGAGGAACATAAAGTTTACAACGACTGATCTTACCGGGGATGACGAATTTCTGATTGAAACCGGAACCTACGAGATGAAAGACGAGCAGGACAATGTAAAAGATAAAGGAAAATATGTAGTGATTTGGAAAAATGAGAAGGGTCAATGGAAATTATACCGGGATATCGGAATATAGAAACGCTACAAAATAAGAAAGGTGAAGGTATAATCTCCTTCACCCTTTTATGACGGGAAATATCACCCGCCGTTTTTCAGTAGCTTTAGGCTACATCTAGTAGGCAAATTGTTACAGGAAAGTTAGGAAAACGGAACCCCTGATCCAAAAAAAATACTGTCTAATTTATCCACATCTACCGCACTTTTAAATTATATATGCATCTTTTCTTTTTTGGCCAGTAATTCCTCCACCGTCTCCCGATACATTTCATCCGGTACGCAGCAATCCACGGGGCAGACAGCAGCACATTGAGGTTCTTCATGAAAACCCTGGCATTCTGTGCATTTATTTGGCGTAATATAATAGGTATCAACACTCACAGGGGAATTCCGCTTATCTGCGTCGACGACCGTTCCATCCAGCAAGGTAAAAGGCCCTTTTATAGTAGTACCGTCGGAAATTGACCATTCCACGCAGNNTTAAAAACTTAAGAAACGATTAAAGGTATTTTTGCAGCTCCAAATATAAATGGAATTATGAATTTACAACAACGGATTAAATTATTGGTGGAATTAGGAGACTATATATTATCGGAGGACCCATTATTGCGAGCTGCCAAAGATAAAGCGGCTGCCGAAAACAGCTGGTTCACCCCCGGTTTTATCGAAAAAGCCGTTGCAAATATCGTGAAGGAATTTCTCCAGAAAGATAAGCTGGAAGCATGGGCAAACCAATACGGTTTACCGGACCAAAACCCCAGCCCAAAAAATATAGGCATAGTCATGGCAGGAAATATCCCACTTGTAGGATTTCATGATTTTCTATCCGTTTTTATTACCGGTCACCGGCAAACTATAAAACCCTCATCAAAAGACCAGACGCTTATCAGGCACCTTGTGCAGAAATTGAATTTATCCTCTTCCATTCCCCCTGACCATATTTCCTTTTCCGGGATGTTGAAAGGATGTGACGGATACATTGCTACGGGCAGTAATAATTCTGCCGGATATTTTGAGTATTATTTTGGCAGGTATCCCCATCTCATCCGGCGCAACCGTACTTCAATTGCTATACTGGATGGGTATGAAACAAGAGAGGAGCTGGAAAAATTGGCCGATGATGTTTACCTGTATTTCGGGCTGGGATGCCGCAATGTTACCAAGGTCCTGGTACCTGAAGGGTATGATTTCCTGGCGATGCTCGAATCCTTTAAAAAGTACGATTTTCTTGCTGACCACAACAAATACATAAACAATTATGATTATCAATTGGCCGTAATGGTCCTCAATAAAAAATACTATATGTCAAACAGGTCGATCCTGCTTACGGAAGACCGTTCTGCCTTTTCACCTATCAGTGTCCTGCATTACGAATATTACAGGGACCCCGATGCTGTTCTGCAGGGCCTGGAGGAAGAAAAAGATATACAGTGTATAGTCGGAAAAAAGCATATCCCTTTCGGGGAGGCACAATATCCGTCTCTTACAGATTATGCAGACGGAGTGGACACGCTGGAGTTCCTAAGGAAACTTTGAAAACCGCCTGATAAAAACTGGAAAATGACCCTTTTGACCCGATTTTACCCTTCAGTNNCTTCAGACCGGCCCGCCCCGGATCAGGGTAAAAACCCTGAAGAAGTGGCAGGTGTTTGACTACTAAATTTTCTTTTGTAAATTTGTGGCAGCCATCTACGAAGCACTTAGTAAATTAAATGTTAAAGTAGACTGCCGGTAGAACCCGGACAGAGGGTGTGTATTAATTTAAGGTCTCTAAAGGCATGTAATTTGAGTATATAGAACATATTAAATCGCATAAATACCATGAAAGCAAAACAAGTAGCAGCTATTATCCTGATCAGTGCATTCACTGCGACGGCTACCATGTGGGGTTATAATCATTTCTTAGGGAACAAAACCTATTACTATGCGCAGGATTCTGCCAAACTTCCTGCCAATTACGTCAAATTTTTCGACGGGGAAAACAAATCCAGCAACGGCCCGGCAGATTTTGTTGATGCAGCCAGCGCCGCCATTCCTGCTACGGTTCATATAAAAACCAAAACCGTTCGTTCTGTCAGCAATAATTTACCAAAGAAAAATCCTTTCTCTGATCTTTTTGGAATTGACCCTGATGACTTTTTCGGAGACCGCTCAAGGTCAATGCCTGAAATGGCCTCAGGTTCAGGTGTAATTATCAGTGATGATGGTTATATTGTTACCAACAACCATGTCATTGACGGAGCAGATGAAGTGACGGTTACCCTTAGCAATAAAAAGTCATTTAAGGCAAAAGTCGTTGGATCGGATCCAAGCAGTGACCTGGCAGTGGTAAAAATTGACGCGAGGGGACTTCCCTTTTTATTATATGGCAATTCCGACGAAGTAAAAGTTGGCCAGTGGGTATTGGCAGTTGGTTATCCTCTGTATCTTGAAACTACAGTTACCGCCGGTATCGTAAGCGCCAAAGGAAGGACACTTGAAATCAACCGCAGACAAAGCACCTCACCGGTCGAATCATTTATCCAGACAGATGCTGCGGTAAATCCCGGAAACAGCGGTGGTCCCTTAATAAATACAGATGGTAAGCTGATTGGCATCAATTCCGCGATCGCCTCTCCTACCGGCTCCTATGCCGGATACTCCTTTACCATTCCTGTGAATATCGTCAGGAAAATTGTTGGAGACCTTATGAAATACGGAACCACTCAAAGAGCTTATCTGGGAATTAAATACCCGAACGAAAACCTGAGTGAAGATGTAAAAAAAGAACAGGGAATTAAAGACGATGAAGGCGTATTTGTAATGGAAGTCACCGCACAGGGTGCAGCCGCACAGGCCGGTCTTCAAAAAGGAGATGTAATTACAAAATTAAATGGCGTTCAAATTAATAACGGAGCTGAAATGGTGGGACAGATTGCCACTTACCGGCCCGGTGATAAAGTAATGGTTACTTACCGGAGAGATGGAAAGGAATTCAGTATCCCCATCGTTTTGCGTAACAATACAGGCACAACCGATGTGGTAAAAAGTTCAGCACTTGACAAATTAGGAGCCGATCTTCAAACTCTTTCCAAAAAAGATGCCGCTACTTTAGGTGTGAAAGGCGGGGTGGTTGTAAAATCAATTGATGAAAAAGGCCTTTTCAGTAAAACCAGGATGGAAGAAGGGTTCGTAATTCTGAAAGTAAACGGGCAGGAAATGACCNNTTTCAAAAAAGCCCTGGAGACCGCTGGAAATTCTTCTCTAAAATTAGAAGGTGTTTATCCCGGTTATGACGGAGCTTTTACCTACCCGCTTAAGTTAAATAGTGAAGAGTAAGATTTATTTAGTTAAAATAATTTGAAAAGTCCCCGGCCTTGAAGCCGGGGATTTTTTTTGTAGCGCCTGCCTATTTTTCAAATACTTTGAAACCCCAGGATTCCAGGTAAATCGTTTTTGTGCGTGTAAAATCAACGGGCTCTTTTGTAAAACTATTTATGAAATTTCCGTTTATCATGGGGTCCATGATTTCAACGGAAAGAATGCCGGCAGACAAATTCAAAAAAACGCATACCTCCCTGGCCACCCTTTTGCGTAAAAATGCAAAAACAGAATTACCCGCGCTGGTAATCAAACGAAAAGTATTGCCCTCGCTTGCCCCGGCGGCCAGCGCCGGATTTGTTTTACGAAGGTCTAACAATGTCTTAAAAAAATCGTGCAATTCATACCTGCCCGTCCATTCAATGGGATCCTTATCAAAAAATTTCAACCGCTTATAATTCGGCATTTCCTGACCGCTGTAAATCAAAGGCAGGCCATTCCAGGTCGCGCACAATACCGCAAACGGCCTGGCAGCGTCTCCAAGGCGTTCATATTCGCTGCCGCTATGGGAATTTTCATCGTGGTTGGTGGTAAAAAAGGCCCTCAAAGTGGATGGAGAAAATACTTCATCGTAATAATTCAGGGTCTCGTTCAATCCTTCGATGCTTGTTTCTTTTTTCCAGAACGCTTCCATTTTGTGCAAAAATTTCCAGGCATAAATTGCATCGAAGACATGGTCATAGGAGATATCCTCGCATTCAGCCAGCCAGAATAATTTTTTTGTGGCGTCCAATTCCTCGCGGGCTGATTGCCAGAAATCCAAAGGAACCAGCATCGCCANNCCATATCGCAGCGAAATCCGTCAATACCGCATTCGACTACCCAAAACTTCATGGCATCGATCATGGCGCGCCGCAGATTCTTATTGTCATAGTTCAAATCGATCACATCCTCCCAGCCGTTGGAATCAAAAAAATTTCCATCATTATTTTTCCTGCAAAAATCCGGATGCTCCTTTGTCCAGTGGAGATCCCAGCCTGTATGATTGGCAACCCAATCAATGATTACCTTAAAACCCAGGCCATGGGCGGTGCTGACCAGGTTTTTAAATTCGTCCAGGCTGCCAAATTCCGAGTTGGTGGAAATATAGTCCGAGGCAGAATAATAACTTCCCAATGTTCCCAGGCGTTTGTATACACTGATGGGTGTGATCGGCATGAACCATAGTACCTCCACACCCATATCCCTCAAACGGGGTAATTCTTTTTCGAAGGCAAGAAAGCTTCCTTCGAGGCTGTATTGCCTCAGGTTGACTTCATAAATATTTGAAGTATAAATCCAGTC
>PLCH01000512.1:0-3300 GCA_003135585.1 Chitinophagaceae bacterium | reverse complement strand
CGTATTTAAGTTTGTAACTTTGCAAAACCAGCATGCCCCTTCTTTAAGATGCGTCATGCACATGATTATGAAGCCTTTTACGATTCCAGGTATTTATCAAAGCCCGCTGATTACTGCCGTTAAAAACCTGCGTAAAAAGCAGGATAAGATGAAAAAAGATTTCCTGCCTTACCTCTTGGATTTTGGGGATCTCCAGATCTACCTTTCCCGTCATTTTGGATTTTGTTATGGGGTAGAGAATGCCATAGAAATTTCATTTCGAACCATTGCGGAAAATCCCGGAAAACGGATTTTTTTATTAAGCGAGATGATCCATAATCCGCATGTAAANNAAATGCAAGCCTCCGGGAAAGGGGGGTTCGTTTCCTCCAGGATACCCATGGCAACCAGCTTATTGGATTTGAAGAACTGACCGCAAAGGATATTGTGATAACGCCCGCCTTTGGTACAACGATTGAAATTGAAAACCGGCTGAACCGTATAGGGATCACCCTTGAAAAATATAATACTACCTGCCCATTTGTCGAAAAAGTATGGAAGCGTTCCGAACAAATCGCAAAGGGTGATTATACGGTGGTTGTGCACGGGAAACCCATGCACGAGGAAACAAGGGCTACTTTTTCACATGCCGCTCTGAATACGCCGACCGTAATTGTAAATGATATGGAAGAGGCGGTTGAATTGTCAAAATATATTACCAGAGAAAAATCAGCCAGTGAATTTTATTCGGCGTTCAAAGGCAGATACAGCCCCGGGTTTGATGTGGAGACAGACCTGCAAAGAATTGGAGTAGTCAACCAGACAACCATGCTGGCCACCGATACCCTGGCGATTGCAGATTTTTTGAAACAAACCATTATAAATTTCTATCATTTAAAGGATGATAATATTGAGGAGCATTTTGCAGACACAAGGGACACCCTTTGCTACGCCACCCATGATAACCAGTCGGCGGTAATAGCCATGCTGGAATTGGACGCGGATCTGGCCATTGTTGTCGGCGGATACAATTCTTCCAATACTTCCCATCTTGCGGAATTATTTGAAAAAAAATTGCCAACTTATTTTATTGACTCATCCGAGAAACTGATATCATCCAGGGAAATTTTACATTACAATTTTCACGATAAACTGGAATTGCGGACAAGGGATTATTTTCCTCCACACAAACCTGTCAGAATCTTTGTTACCAGCGGAGCTTCCTGCCCCGATGCCACGGTTGAAAATGTGATCCGAAAATTAGTAAGTTTTTTTCCGGTCCTCACGACCGTAGAAGAAATGGCTTCCCTTCTTACAGCATCTTGAAACCTTCCAGAAATTTGGTATTAAAATCGCCGCTGCGGAAACGCTCATCTTTCATAAGCTGAAGATGGAAAGGGATGGTGGTTTTGATTCCTTCGATGACATATTCCATCAGAGACCTGTGCATGGTATTAATGGCTTCTTCCCTGGTACGTGCGACGGCTATGATTTTTCCGATCATCGAATCATAATAAGGAGGAATAACATATCCGGTATAAGCATGTGAATCCACGCGTATCCCGTGGCCGCCAGGCTGGTGAAGGGTCGTGATCTTTCCGGGGGAAGGGCGAAAATCGTGGTAAGGATCTTCCGCGTTGATGCGGCACTCAATGGCGAACATCTGCGGTTCGTAATTCTGACCGCTGATCGGTTCGCCCGCAGCTATCTTGATCTGTTCTTTTATCAAATCAAAATTTACCACCTCTTCCGTTACGCAATGTTCCACCTGAATCCTCGTGTTCATCTCGAGGAAGTAGANNTTTTTATCCACCAGGAACTCAACAGTTCCCACGCTTTCGTAATTGATGGCAGAGGCAGCTTTGATGGCGGCTTCGCCCATCTTTTGCCGCAGTTCATAGGTCATAAACGGGGAAGGTGATTCCTCCACTAATTTCTGATGCCGGCGCTGGATGGAACAATCCCGCTCGCTTAAATGAGACACTTTCCCATACTGATCACCGGCTATCTGGATTTCAATATGTCTGGGCTCTTCCACGAATTTTTCAAGGTAAACCCCGTCGTTCTTAAAGGATGCAGCCGCTTCTGCTTTGGCAGTATTGTAAGCTCTTTCCATTTCATTCTCTTCCCATACCACCCGCATTCCNNGTTGCTTTTAAAATAACCGGGTATCCCATTTCACGGGCCATGCCTTTTGCTTCATCCAGATTTTCCAACAAACCTTTTCCTCCGGGTATAACCGGGACGCCTGCCCTGACCATGGTTTCTTTAGCGGTGATTTTATCACCCATAGAATTGATCATCAGGGGCGTGGGCCCNNAAAAAACCATAACCGGGATGAATGGCATCCGCATTGGTTATTTCTGCTGCTGCCATGATATGAGGGATATTCAGGTAGGAATCAACACTTGCAGGTTTCCCGATACAAACGGCTTCATCCGCAAATTTCACATGCAGGCTTTCCTTGTCGGCAGTGGAATAAACGGCGATTGTCTTAAGACCCATCTCCCTGCAGGTTCTAATAATTCTAAGGGCAATCTCTCCCCGATTTGCTATCAATATTTTTTTGAACATCNNGCAATGTTCTGTGGCTCAAGATAATTTTAAGATAAGGACTCCTATAAAAAAATTCTTTTTCATTTGAAAAAGGTTTGGTGTTGGAGGATTTAAACCGCTTTTGCGGTATGCAATTGTGCATTACGAAGGTTCAACAAGAAATAAAGGTTGATCATATTCAACAGGGGAAGCATCTTCAACCAGTACTTTTACAATCTTACCCTTTACCTCGCTTTCAATTTCATTGAACAATTTCATGGCTTCGATGATGCAAACAGCTGTCCCCTCCTCAATTTCATCCCCGACATTTACTAAGGCAGGTTTGTCAGGTGAGGCACTTCGGTAAAAAGTGCCAATCATGGGGCTTTTGATGGTCAGCAGGTTATCGGAAACAGCCGGCTCAGCTTTTGGTTTTGAAGAAACATTGGTGGAGGTTGTCTGGGCGGCCGGAGCCTGATGCATTGCCGCAGCCATTGGGCTATGGGCTTGTGCCGGAGCAGCAATCAATTGCTGAACGGGTTCTTCTTTTTGTTTGATGGTCAGTTTAAATCCTTTCTCCTCAATAATTACTTCTCCGATATTGGATTTGTTGATCATCTTGATCAACTCCTGAATTTGTTTAAAATCCATGTTAATGAATTTACCGTTAGAGAATGGGGCCCCTAAGATAAGGATAAGAACCTAAATATACCCAAAAACAGGATGAAATTCATTCCTTTACCCTTTCGACGTATTCTCCGGTTTTGGTATTTACCCGGATCAGTT
>PLCH01000393.1 GCA_003135585.1 Chitinophagaceae bacterium | reverse complement strand
GGGGTATTCCTTTACCAGATCCTTTAATTGATTTACAGTGACGTCTTCCAGCTTTTCTCTACCGAACAAAATCTCAATTATATGTTGTGCACTGTTTTTCATGGGAATTTTCTTACCAACTGGAAAAAATCCGATTAAATATCTCATCCGTCATATTACTGATAACAGTAGGTGTAAGTTGTGCTTCCGCATCACCAAAGCTGAGATTGGCCGAAAAATCGAAATTCCGGCTAAGATCCGTATCAAAATCCGGAGTCCCGATTTTCTTTTCAGCCAACCTGTTTTTTAAAGTTATATGAACACTTACTGTCAAACGGTTTGTGGCGGCCTGTTGACCTGAAACTCCCGAGGTGGAAAGCTGGTATTCCGATACATAGCCGCTAACGTCATAATCAGCATCCGAGGACTCAATTTGCGTTAACCTTGTCTGATTATTGATCTTCTGTTTTAGTTTATCCGTTAACAGAGGACTGAATTGGGGATTTACATATCGGGATTTGTTTTCCAAGTAGCTGATGCGAATCGTTTTTATATCAGGTGGGATAGATACATCTTTAAATGAATAGGTCTTACAGGACTGGGTTCCCGTCAATAGAAAACACAAAGCGTAAATGGCAAGGGGTAAGCGCCATTTCTTAAACTCCCATTGGATCGGGGTGTTGGGTATTTTAATCATTGATATCATATTCCTTTAACTTTCGATAAAGTGTTCTTTCACTGATGCCGAGGTCTAGGGATGCATCTTTTCGTTTTCCCTTGTGCTTTTTAAGCGCCTTCAGGATCAGCTCTTTTTCCTTATCCATGATACTTAAGGATTCTTCCACTTCTTCGTGATGTTGTATGCCATCATTATTATGAATAACGACAGGTTGCCCGGATGAAAAATTGGAAGGCGCAAGGGAGGTCTGAAATCCTTCCTGTGGTTTCAATTCTTTTAATTCATTTACATAGGTAGAATGCTGGGAAGAAACCCCGGAAGGATTCTGCAAAATTTCTACAAACATTTTCTTTAACTCGGTTACATCCTTTTTCATATCAAAAAAAAGTTTGTAAAGGATTTCGCGTTCATTTGAAAAATCATGACCATTGCCCGATACAGTATTATTACCGCCAATAAGCATGGGCAAGCGGTTATTGGATGTTTCGGGAATAAATCGCCTGAGATCGTTAGCCGAT
Organism: Chitinophagaceae bacterium; assembly: GCA_003135585.1. Lineage (GTDB taxonomy): Bacteria > Bacteroidota > Bacteroidia > Chitinophagales > Chitinophagaceae > Puia. The sequence goes on along the minus strand of PLCH01000393.1, from coordinate 2,235 downwards.
ACCTGTTTGTTTTGCGATAAAACCGAAATCTGTTCCGCAATATTCTTCAATTCACGGACATTCCCCGGCCAGGGGTAGTTAATTAACAGATTTTTTGCCTCCTCGTCAAGTTGCACCGGAGTAGTCTTGTAACGCTCCGCAAAATCAACAGCAAATTTCCTGAACAACAAAGGAATATCTTCTTTGCGATCGCGAAGGGAAGGAACCCGGATAGGCACTGTACTTAACCGGTAGTATAAGTCCTCCCTGAATTTCCCCCTGTCCGTAAGTTCAAGTAAATCCTTATTGGAAGCTGCAATAACCCTGACATCTGTCTTCTGAACCTTTGACGATCCCACTCTGATGAATTCTCCGGCTTCTAATACCCGCAATANNCCCCGTTGACGGTTTCAAAATAACCTTTTCTCGAATCCACTGCTCCAGTAAAAGAACCTTTTTCATGTCCGAATAATTCGGAATCAATTGTTCCTTCAGGGATAGCGCCGCAATTCACCGCTATGAAGGGATTGTGTTTCCTGCTGGATAAGGAATGGATGATTTGCGAGAAAATTTCTTTTCCCACCCCGCTTTCTCCAAAAATCAGTACGGTGAGATCGGTGTTTGCAACCTGAATAGCCACCTGCAGGGAATAGTTCAGCGAAGGCGAATTGCCGATTATCCCGAAACGATTTTTTATTGATTGAATTTCCATACATTCCGCTTTGCTCTCCGGGTTACCCGCGTGGCGACCGGCTCAGGAATTACATTTTTTAACCATTAATTGCTTCCCCTAAAAGGGTTGCGCCTGTACAATTGTTTACCTTCACCCTGGCATAATCTCCCTTTTTAAAATCTGCTCCTTTTTTTGGGAATACAATTACTTTATTCTGACTGCTCAGGCCTTTCCATTCATCTTTGCTTTTTTTTGAATCGCCTTCGATCAAAACAATAAAAGTCTTTCCAAGGTCCTTTACATTACTTTCCCGGGATAACCTGTTTTGGAGTTTCACAATTTCGTCCAGTCTTCTTAGCTTGACCTCGTCGGGTATATCATCCAGGTACTGTCGCGAAGCGAGCGTTCCCGGTCTTTCACTATAAAAAAACATATAACTGAAATCATATCGGGAATACTCCATCAGGCTTAAAGTCTCCCTGTGTTCTTGTTCCGTTTCCGAACAAAACCCTGCTATAAAATCCGAACTAATCCCGCAGTCTGGAATTATTTCTCGAATCCTGTCAATTTTTGCTGTATACCATTCCCTTGTATAGGTTCGGTTCATCAATTGCAAAATTCTGGTAGACCCGCTTTGTACAGGCAAATGAATACTCCTGCAAATATTCTCATGACTGGACATTGTATGAAGTACCTCATCTGTAATATCTTTAGGATGGGAAGTGGAAAAGCGAACCCTCAAAAGGGGGTCAATATCAGCGACTTTTTCAAGTAGCTTTGCAAATGTTACTGTTTCCTCTTTTTCCACCCAATAATAACTGTCCACATTTTGCCCAAGCAGGGTCACTTCCCGGTATCCGCTTCTGAAAAGCTCGGTACATTCCTTTATCACGCTATATGGCTCGCGGCTTCTTTCCCGGCCCCTTGTAAATGGCACCACGCAAAATGAACACATATTATTGCATCCCCGCATGATACTAACATAGGCGGCGACCCCGTTACTGTCCAGGCGGATGGGTGAGATATCAGCATAAGTCTCTTCACGGCTCAGCAGTACATTTACACCCTTCTGACCGCCTTCTGCATCTCTGATNNTAGGATTGGTTAGCTTGGCCTGCCTGAATAAATGGAGACGGTTGCGTACGGTCTGTTCTGCTTTTTCCCTGATGGAACAGGTATTTAACAACACCAGGTCTGCTTCCTGGTAATGAAGGGTTGCCCCAAAACCATTTTCATTAAGTATGGAGGCCACAATCTCGCTATCTGCAAAATTCATTTGGCATCCGTAGCTTTCAATATAGAATTTCTTTTTGAGGTCATGCCGGGCCTGCGAAAGGGGAAGATAAGCTTCACCCTGTCGCCGCTCATCTACAGCTTTGCTGATACCTATATCTACCATCCTGTTCCAAAAATTTAAAACGCAAAGATAGGAAAAACCAACTCATTGTGACAAGTTGGCAGCAGGAGATTCGGATTGAAGGGACTGATTATATTCGATGGTTTGGGGGTTTAAGGAGTTTTTCTGACAGCCCGTTTTTTAACTATCTTGGTGGATCCTCTTGGAGCGGAAGACGGGACTCGAA
>PLCH01000270.1 GCA_003135585.1 Chitinophagaceae bacterium | reverse complement strand
GAACGCCCAGGAGCAACCCGGCCACCTATTGTGGTTTCTTCACCGATATAAGGACTTTGTTTGCATCTGTTCCCGAAGCAAAGATCAGAGGATACAATGCAGGACGGTTTTCATTCAATGTAAAAAGCGGCCGCTGTGATTTGTGCGAAGGCGGTGGAATGCGGGTAATCGAAATGAATTTCCTTCCAGATGTGTATGTGCACTGTGAGAAATGTAATGGTAAGCGGTATAACCGCGAAACGGGTGAGATTCGCTACAAGGGAAAATCTATCAGTGATGTTTTGGACATGACCGTGGATGAGGCGGTGGAATTCTTTCAGAATGTTCCCTACCTGTACAGGAAAATAAGGGTGCTAAGGGAAGTGGGTTTGGGTTATATCACCCTGGGCCAGTCAGCGGTGACATTGAGTGGAGGGGAGGCCCAACGCGTTAAGTTAGGAACGGAACTTTCGAAAAAGGATACGGGTAAAACATTTTATATACTCGACGAGCCAACTACCGGTTTGCATTTTGAGGATATCCGGCATTTACTGGATGTATTAAATAAACTGGTCGACAGGGGCAATACAGTGTTGGTGATAGAACACAACCTGGATGTAATTAAAGTAGCAGATCAGTTGATTGATTTGGGACCGGAAGGCGGGGACGGGGGCGGAAGGATTTTGTTTTCCGGAACCCCCGAGGAATTGGTGAAAAACAAGGAAAGTTTTACGGCCAAATTTTTAGCTGCCGAATTAAATTAGGTATATGGAAAGAGTGATCATCGACATGGATGAGGTCATTGCCGACCCGATGGGGGAGATGATTTCCTGGTATCAGGAAACGCATGGGGGGAAGGTGGATTTTGAAAAGATGCTGGTGGGTTCTTGGGTAAAAGGATTTCCGGAACAACATTGGGAAATGGTGATGGAAAGATTATTGGCTCCCGGCTTCTTCAGGTATTTACCGGTTATGCAGGATAGTGTGGAAGTAATCAGGGAGATGAACAGGCGGTATGAGATTTTTATAGTATCTGCCGCAACAGAATTCCCCAATTCATTAAAGGATAAATTGGAGTGGTTGCTGGAACATTTTTCCTTCATTAGCTGGAAACAACTTGTATTATGCGGGGATAAGCGGGTAATCTGCGGAGATTATATGATCGATGACCACGTAAAGAATCTTCAACATTTCAAAGGCAAATCCTTTTTGTTTACTACCCCCCATAATCTTAGGGTGACGGGATATGAGCGGATAAACGACTGGAGGGAAGCTGGTGCCATTTTTTTGAAATGAATGGAGGTTATATAACGAATAGCCGGCAACTACTCATCGCCGGCTACTAAGGATACTGGAAGAAACCAGAAAATTGTTAAAGCCAATAAGGGGTAGCAGGGAGTGATTAATAAAATCTTTGTAGTCGGGTACCTAAAAATAGGGAACGGATCAGGTTTACTTGACCTTCGGATATTCGGATTTTACAAATTTCCCTGCTGCTTATTGGTTTTAATTATTAAGATAATAGCGTAAGTTTTCAGGTCTATTTCACCTTCAGGTGCCCTGTCTCAATCTGTTCATCTTCGATGAATACTTCAAAAAAATAATTTCCTTTGGAAATATTGTTCAACACAGTAACCTCATGACTACGGATACTCGCTTGCGTTACAAGCCGGCTGTCCATGTCAAATAAATACAACTGATAATTATTGGATGTTCTGCCATTGACTTTAAATAATAAGGCTTGGTGACCCCTGTCGGAATACATTCGGATCTTATGTACCCTGTTGTTTTGGATCTTGGTCATTTCTATAGAATAATGTGCCGTTTTTTTTATCGCTGGTAGTTCAGCAAAAGCATATAAACTATTGGTTGCAAGAACAATTGCAATGACGGGAAGGCATTGGAACAGATTTTTAAAGGATGTTTTCTTTTCGGGTACAATTTTCTTCATTGATTGACCATTTTAATTCGAAAAAGGGTACGGATTAAATAATCTTTTTGTTTTAAAAATATTCTAAAAGCGCAACAACGGACAACGCGTCGAGTTGTTCCATTCACTATTTTGGCCTAACCGTATGGCCAGTTTGAAACCGGCAGTGAAATAGGCATCGGTATGGGTCGGATCTCCTCTTTTATCTCCCACCTGGAAATTACTTCCCGGGGTATTCCTCAATGGGCTTTTGTTATATAGATTGTTAGCAATAATTGCCTGGGAGGGTGAAAGATATTTATAGAACAGGCTTGGATCAATGAAAGTTGTGCTCACATCATCAATATAGTCTGTAAATGTTTTACGATATAAGATTTCAAATGCCAAATTCACATTCTGACTGAAATAATATTTTAAACCTACACCCATAGGAATATTTAATTGGGTAAGTTTATAGTTTTTTCTGCCAGGATACTCTGCAAAACCCTCGCCTTCCGTATGCAGCGGCTGCAGGTCCACCCAGGTAGATTGCCCTGTGTTGGGATCAACGTAAGTTCCCTGGGGGTTGAAATGAAATAAGCCCACCCCAATTACGCCATATGGCCTGAGCCTTCCGGCAAGATCAGAGGATCCTTCTTCAAATATTACCGTGGGATAAATTTCAGCCGCCACCATTCCTTCCAATATTACAGAGCGGAAATTAAGATTGCGGTTCTTGCGAAATATTTCCTCTCCCCCTTTGTTCTGGATCAGGGCATCATCACCCGTGACATTTCCATAGGTGAGCTCCATGCGGAATCCCAACCACTCTGAAGGGTGATATGCAAGAAATGCTCCGAATGCAATTTTAGTTGTAGGAATATTATAGTCTTTCAGGAAAGCATTTGCCCCGCGACCAAAATGGCCTCCAAGATCACCCATAAAAACCATGGGACCTACTGTAGCGCCAGCTTCAAAATAAGGACCTGGAGCTGATTGGCTGAATGAAGGGAAATGAAGCGTCAGGACAATGACCAGTAGAAAGAAACACTTCCGCAACAAGGAGTGTAAAAATTGTTTCATGGAATATTAGATTTAGTTTTCCGACGGTTTGGATTGAGTTCTAAATTAATTAAAAATCGGGTATTATACAAGAACGCAGAAAATGGTTTTATTGTGTGTAAAACTGCAAATTCTTTATTCAGGATTTTTCCAAATTATGGAATGATCACGTCTCCTTTAGGGTCTTTCAACATCTCTATGTGTTTTATATTGTCCTCCAGGTAAATCTCACTGGTTTGGCGAAACCCGAAGGATTCGTAGAACGCTTTCAGATAGAGCTGAGCACCGATTTTGACCGGAACCTGCCCGTAAAGACCAAGGGCGGTCTCCAGGCTTTTTTGCATCAAGAGCCTTCCCAGGCCCGTCCTTCTGACTGATGGGGAATTTACGATGCGCCCTATCGAAATTTCCTTAAAGGCAGTATCAGGCGGGAGAATTCTTGCGTAGGCAATGAGTTTGTCATTTTCCATCCCCATTAAATGATGGGCGAACAGGTCTTTATTGTCAGCATCCTGGTATGGACAATTCTGTTCCACCGAAAACACTTCGAGTCTTAATTGTATTATGAAATACAATTCATATGGCGTTAGTTCTTCGAATTTTTTGCAGGTCCAGTTCATGTGAATCACAACCCCCGGTTTTGCTGATTGATGTATAAAATTGTTTCAATATATGCTGTAAATCCAGCTTGATCCCACCCGTGATTTGCCGTAAATATGCATCACCTGAACTGTTGTTAATTTGTGCCACGCATCCTTGATGCCTGCACAAATAAGAGCGCTAATACCCATATTTATCCCTCCACAGATTTTTTAAATATTTGCGAATTTCCTCTTCCCTTGGATTTTTCCCTGGATCATAAAAACGTGTTCCGCTAATTGTCGCGGGCAAATATTCCTGAGGCGAAAAATTCTTATCATAACTATGGCTGTATTGATATCCCTTACCATACTCAAGGTCCTTCATCAAGCGGGTTGGGGCATTGCGTATCGGCAACGGTACCGGAAGATCACCATGCCGGCGGACCGCTTCCATGGCCGCGTCGATCGCTGCATACGATGCATTGCTTTTGGGTGAAGCAGCCAGATAAGCCGCTGCCTGGGACAAAATGATCCGTGCTTCCGGATAGCCAATCTTAATCACAGCATCAAAGCTTGCGTTGGCTAACAATAAGGCGTTGGGGTTGGCATTTCCAATATCTTCGCTGGCAAGAATTACCATTCTTCTGGCGATGAACTTAACATCTTCCCCGCCTTCGATCATCCTTGCCAGCCAGTACACGGCCGCATTCGGATCACTGCCCCTGACTGATTTGATAAATGCTGAAATGATATCGTAATGCTGGTCCCCCTTTTTATCATATAAGGCTATCCGCTGTTGCGCTACCCGCATCACGAGTTCATCTGTTATTTCCAGCTTTTGTGAAGGATCAGACGCGCCCGCTACCAGCTCAAGTAAATTCAGCAGTTTTCTTGCGTCTCCTCCCGAAATTTGGATCATCGCTTCTGTTTCCTTTAGTTCAATTTTCCGCTTTTTCAGGTCTTCATCTTTTTGAATTGCATCTTTCAACAGCTTCACCAGATCTTCTTCATCCAGCGGTTTCAAAAGATATACCTGGCAACGGCTTAAAAGGGCGCTGTTAACTTCGAAGGAGGGGTTTTCAGTGGTGGCGCCGATAAGGGTAACTATGCCCTTTTCAACTGCACCCAGGAGTGCGTCCTGTTGCCCTTTGTTGAAACGGTGGATTTCATCAATAAATAAAATGGTTCCCTTTTTCTCCCTGGCTTCTTCAATGACTTCCCTTATTTCTTTAACTCCCGAGGATATAGCGCTAAGGATATGAAAGGGAAAATGCAAGCTGCTGGCTATGATCCCCGCTATGGTCGTTTTGCCAGTTCCGGGTGGTCCCCACAAGATCATGGAGGGAGGTTTACCCTGTTCAATAGCCGACCTCAAAATGCTACCTTTGCCGGTTAGATGCTCCTGTCCGACCAGTTGGTCTAATGTTTGCGGTCGAATCCGCTCTGCTAAAGGGGCATAATGCGAGGCCATATTTATAATTTTAAAGTTAATACTACAACAAGTTAACTTTTTTCGAGTTTTAACTAAAAGTGCATCCAAATGGTGCAAAGATCACTTCAATTGCTGATTTTTATTGCCTTTACCCTGACGTCATTCGCACAAAAATTGACTGCAGTGGAGATCTATGCCATTAACCGGCCCGGTGTAGTCATGGTCAAAACAGTGTTTTCTGCCAACGTCTACGTTAACAAGATGAAGATGGACAATAAAAGATTCAACCAGCTGCTGGACTCCATCCAGGGACTGGATATCAACGGGGCGGTTTTTACCGCAGAACAGAAGCTGGATATTGTATTAAAGGAAATGAACAATAACCCGAACCGCTTTTTCAAAGCGACACTTGACTATATAAAGCAGGAACAGGAAATTACTTCAACAGGCACTGGTTTTTTTATAACCGCGGACGGATATGTGGCAACCAATTGCCACCTGATTGATCTCGGGAACGCTTTTATCCGCCGACAATTTATTCTGACATCCTTCCAGTCGATAACAGAGGACAATATCAAAGCACTGGAAGGCTCCTGGGCAACCAGGTTTACGGAGCAGCAGCGAAGTCTGCTTTATACAACGTATGCCTCGGTATATTCACGCCTCTTCTCTATGGTCTTGAATGACTTGAAAAAAGAAGTTTTTGTTGTATATCGCAGCGACAAGGAAAACATGGAACCCTTCAGTGAAAAAAAACAGGCGCGTATTGTGGTTAAAGGCTCGCCCATGCCCGGAAAGGATATAGCTGTCCTTAAAATTGACGGCGATTCTTCCCTTCCGGTATTGAAGATCGCTGATGAACAGTTACCCGAAGTGGGGGAACAACTCTATGTTTTCGGCTACCCGGGACCCGCAACAAATAATGATTTTGTATCCGCTGAATCGGCCATTGAACCCACCCTTACGACCGGGATTGTAAGCGCAATCAAAAAATCTGTGGAGGGATGGCCAGTTATTCAAATGGATGCGAGTATTAATCATGGAAGCAGCGGAGGCCCGGTTTGCAATGATAAAGGGGAAGTAATAGGCCTCACGACTTTTGGCAGCACCGTCAACTCCGGGGGGCTAGCTGCGGGCTTGAATTTTGCTATACCGGTAACAATCCTGAATGAGTATCTGGACACCGCCAATATAAATCCAGAGATTGGCCTGGCCGCCCAATCTTATGCAGAAGGCGTTGCATTTTTTGACAGGGAATATTACCACAAAGCACTGAAAAAATTTGGAGTGGTAAAACGTCTTAACAAGTATTATCCGGGCCTCGAATCCTATATTGACCGATGCGAAAAGAATATCCTGAAAGGCCAGGACAAGGAAGCCGCGCTTTTCAGATATGACCTGCTTGGGTTTAGCCTGCTCCTGGTATTGATTGTGCTCCTGTATACATTTTTCAAAAAAAGAAAACAAAGAGCTGGTTGAGTTTATTCTTTGTTACTATACAGTATCTAAGCTCCTGATTTTNNGAATATAATAAATTTATATCCAACTGAAACTCCGATAGGCCACAGATTGTTATTAAACTGCACCCCATACATGTTATGCAAACCATCTATATAATTTTGGACGTCGGGGCTTCTGAAAGGGACAAGTATGGCAAATGAAAAATTGCCTTTTTTAGCGGCATGAGCACCGATATCGAACCCTAGACCTATAGAAGGGCCGTAAAATATTTTATCGTAATTAGGGGAATTTGTCACTGCTACGGCAGCATTATATCCGTACATTGCCGTGAAATAGGGTGTGAAACGATGGCTTGAAACCAATCTTAGTTTGATCCCCAGNNGACTATATCCCACCCCGGCAACAGCATATCCTCCTGCTGCAAAAATTCCGATATTTTTCTGAGGATAACCCGTAAAATTAACTCCTATTAGCCCTCCGTAATCAAAACCAAGTCCAAAACCAAAAGCTCCTTTATCGTATTGGATATCCGGGTCCGGAGATTTATCCNNAACCGGTACTAAGGAATAAGGAAAGGATCAATAGAAAAAATAGAATTTTACCCATAGCCGAAAGTTTTGTAAAGATGTTTATTTTTTTACGTATTCCTTATTATGATTAATGAAAGATGCTTTTGTTTGGGGATTTGCACATTTATATAATTGAAAACGAAAAAGTTTTAATAATAATTTTGAATATTCGATATTTTTTATAACACTTCTCATTTACCAGGTCTTACGGAGAATATTACCTGCCAGATACCCCAATAGGAAGTATTTCTAAACAGAGGATCTGTCGTACCTCATGAAATAAACCAATTGCCGGCCTAAATCGAACTCTTTCAGCCGACCCTGGACTTTGCCTGATATATCCTGAGTAACCATAGGTTTATTAAAACATTCAGGATAATGCAAATGCTTAACACAAATGAGAAAATGGCGGCAGCCTGGAGTAAATGGTTAATATTAACGGGAAGGTTTTTATATTGGGCAGGAAGATCGATCTGTTTTGCAATTTGACCTGTATGCTGCAGGGTGTACAGGGCATTGTTAAAATTAAAAAGAGCAAAAAAGAGGGATGCAAAACCCATAAAACGAATGCCCATGGGGGTTTGTCTGCCGAGCGGTATCGTGGGACGCAAAATACTTTTGCGCAATTGGATCGCCGCATAACTGTGAAGAACGATAGAACTAGTCAGAAAAACACCGGTCAGAAGCCCCAGCAGCCCGGGCGAGGCGGTAGCCATCAATAGACCAGTCAGGACAAGGATACTGCCGGATATAAGTACAAACCAGGACAGGACAGCAGTCAGTATCAATATTTTTTTCATGTTTGATGACTTTTTTCACGCAAGGCGGATGGATAATTCTTTCAATTGCTTTTCATCGATCGGGGAGGGGGCATCGAGCATCATATCGCGACCGCTGTTGTTCTTGGGAAATGCTATAAAATCCCGGATGCTTTCACTGCCTCCCAGAATGGCGCATAGCCTGTCGAAACCAAATGCAATACCACCGTGGGGGGGGGCTCCATATTCAAAAGCGCCCAGCAGAAATCCGAATTTGTGCATTGCCTCCTCCTTACTCATGCCCAGTGCCTCGAACATCTTTTCCTGCAATTCCCTCTGGAAAATCCGGATAGAGCCGCCCCCGATCTCATTCCCGTTCAAAACCATGTCATAGGCATTAGCCTTAATCCCGGAATAGGGATGTTCCAGATAGGTAGCTGCATTTTCAATGGCGGGGTTGTTGTTGATCATAATTTCGATATCGGCCGGTTTGGGTGCAGTAAAGGGGTGGTGCCGTGCCACCCAGCGCCCTATACTCCCAGGAGAAGAATCATCCTCGCTGTATTCAAATAAGGGAAAATCGAATACCCACAATAATTTGAATTCATTTTTTTTTCTGAAGCCGGAACGTTCCCCCAACTCAAGGCGTAATTCCGCGATGGCTTTGCGAGTTCTTTCTTCTCTGCCCGCCAGCAATAGGATAAGATCGCCTGGCTCGGCCTTGCAGGATGCAGCGATACTTTTGAGCTTCTCCGTATTGTAGAATTTGTCGACACTGCTCTTAAAGCTCCCGTCCTTCTGGTACCTGATGTTTACAAGGCCCTGCATACCGATCTGCGGACGTTTGACCCAATCAGTTAGTTCGTCGAGTTGGGACCGGGTATAAGACCCTGCATTTTTCAGGTTCAAGGCGAGCACGGTTTCCGCATTTTCGAATACTCCAAAACCGGCTCCATTTATCAATTCCCCTACTGCCTCGATCTTTCCATCCTTCTTAAAGGGGGATTTTAGATTGGTTATTTTCATGCCGAACCGTATGTCGGGTTTATCATTCCCATAATCCCACATCGCCTGTTCCCAGCTCATTCGTTCAACATTTTCAGCATAGTCAATCCCCTTCACCTGTTTAAAGATGTATTTGATCATTCCTTCAAACATTTCGAGGATGTCTTCCTGTTCGACAAAACTCATTTCACAATCTATCTGGGTGAATTCAGGTTGACGGTCTGCCCGAAGGTCCTCATCTCGAAAACATTTGACCACCTGGAAATAGCGGTCATAGCCACTTACCATCAGCAATTGTTTAAATGTCTGGGGGGATTGGGGCAGCGCATAGAATTGCCCGGCATTCATTCTGGAAGGAACTACAAAATCCCTGGCACCTTCCGGAGTGGATTTGATCAGGAAGGGAGTTTCAATATCTATGAAATTATTTTCATGAAGATAGTTTCTGGCTGCCCTGTTGACAGCATACCGCAGTTCTATATTCTTTTTTAATTCATTTCTGCGCAGGTCAAGGTATCGGTATTTCATGCGGAGATCTTCACCGCCATCCGTTTCATCCTGAATGGTAAAGGGGGGAGTGGCGGATTTATTCAATATGGAATAGGAGGAAACATCTATTTCTATATCTCCTGTGGAAAGATGGGCATTTTTGCTGGTTCTTTCTGCCACCCGGCCATTTACCTGAAGAACGAATTCTCTGCCAAGCGGATTTTCATCCAATCGCTTGGTCAGTTGTTCCCCAAATAATAACTGAGTGACACCATACCGGTCACGAAGATCGACGAAAGTGATGCTGCCGAATTTGCGTACCGTTTGCACCCATCCGGCCATTTTTATTTCTTTACCAACATCTGATTGTCTTAATTCCCCGCAATGGTGAGTCCTGTACATTCCTTTCTGGTTTAGTCAATTTATTCAAGAGCGGCAAAGGTAATTTAAAACCAAGAAGCTTTCAAAGATGCTTAAACTGATTAGTTCTCACTATTTTATAAGATTCTTGTAAAAAGACTAGCAGGTCCTTTTGGATATCAATTTTTTTTTCTATCTTGTTAGAACTCATGTTATTTAGTCCTTTGATTAAACCCTCAGTGGTTTTATCCCTCCTAAAAGAAAGAAAAGCCCAAAGATTATCCATACCCATGTAACGCCAGGTTATTTTTAATGACCCAGAATTACAAATAGAAAAAGGAGCCTTATGGAAATCGTTATCATTTCTTCATTGGTGCTGGCTGTAATCTTTCTTCATCGCTCTGTGCCTGCTTTGATTTACAAGCTGCATGTACGGCAGCAATTCAGGAAATTCGTTTCCAAAGAGACCTTTTATCATTCCGTTGTTTCACGACACCTAAAATATTATAACCGGCTGAACCTGGAAGAGCAGAGAAAATTCCTTTTCAGAACCTTTCTGTTCAAGAAATCAAGGCATTTCCATTATATAGAAGTTCAGGAAACTGCAGAAATGCCCATTCTAATCAGCGCTGTCGCCGTACAGCTAACTTTCGGACTCGAAAAATACATGTTAAATTATTTCAACGATATTTTCGTATTAAGGGACGACTACCACTATGGATTTTATTCAAGGCCTTTTATGGGTCATGTGGACCAGACGGGTATCTATCTGTCATGGGATAATTTCATGAAGGGCATTTCCGGTCAGACGCCTGATTGCAATGTTGGTCTCCATGAAATGGGGCACGCCCTCGCATATGTTAATTTTATTACCCAGACAGACGAAGACAGGCATTTCAAGAAAGAATTCAAGAATTTTTCAATGGTAGCAAGGCCTATTTTTACAGCCATGCAGCTGGGTGGTAAAAATTTGCTGGGCGATTATGCGACAACCAATTATCACGAATTCTGGGCGGTGTCAGTGGAAACATTTTTTGAAAACCCCGTTCGGTTTAAACATGAATTACCTGATTTGTATAAGGCAATGGTCCAGGTGTTGAACCAGGACCCCCTGAATTTTGCCTGCGGCAAAATAACCATTATCATGCGGAATTCTTTGGAGACTGAGTTGCGATAAATAATAACCAAACTAGTTTATCCTTGCAACTTTTAATGTTTCTCCCGACTCTCCGGGATGATTTTCATTGTTAACCAGCATTTTCTCCTTTCTCTTTTCCCTTGGAAGTATATAAACATAATAAGTGCTGATAAAGAATAACCCGATCGAAAAGGGAATAGCGGTATAAACGCGGTATCGGGTATCATTGCCCGTAAATTCCAGCAGCATCCACAAAGCATTAGCACAGATCCAGAAAACAATCGCCAGATTGTGAAACAACTCCGCCTTGATCCTTCGCGTTTGCCAGGTAATCATCAATGCTACACCGATTGTGGGGAAAATCATCCCAATTCCAATGGGCTTCCAGAGCATTGCCCAACTGATATCTTTCAAGAGCCAAAATAAAATATGCAGGTTCTCTGTCTTCCGGAATTTCTCCGGGATGCAATACATTTTAGTATCGTTCATGCTATGACATAAAATGGAATTTTAAATTATCTGCTTCCCGAAGGATATCCATTTCTTAACAAAAATATAAAATTGAGAAAATAATCAAATAAAAAATTCCAGTCAGAAATAGCCAATAAAATAATGTCAAAAGTTCTTGCTGAGAACCCTCGTAAATCTCTTTAAGTCTGCTTCCGGTTGTATGGGCGTATTATGTTTTAGATTTTCCACCAGCTGGTTTGCAAAGAAAGGAGCAAGGGAACAGCCCTTTGCTCCCATTCCGTCCAGTATCCCTACTTGGTGGTGAATTGGATGAAAACCTACAAAGGGTCTGCGTTCCAGTGTGGCCGGCCGGATGGAAGCCAAATGGTCAACTATTTTGAATGGAAACTTTAACCATTCCTGAAGGGCCATTTCTGTCTTTTCCCGGAAAGNNAGAGGATCCAACCCAGAAAAGGTTTTCTTTCCAGGGAACGATGCTGATTCCTTTTTTAAAGATATTAGCGGTCGGCATGTCTTTTATCTCGGCTATCAGGGCTTCGCCCTTATTCGGAGCGAAAGGAAGGTTTCTAAAAAAGGGATTGTCAAAACTCTCAATGCCGCCACAGAAAATGATTTTATCCGCCCTGATTTCCTTATACTCAATAAGATTTGGACTAAATACCAGTCCGTCCATATTGAATCGTTCCTGGATCAAGCGTCCTGCGCCCAACATCATATTCCTGAAGGAGGAAAGGATGAGGTATATTTCAACCAGCCAGCAGGGTTCTATTTCGCCAAACCCGAAATCGTAATTAAAATTATTTCTCCAGATGGTTTCATCAGGGCGCTTTTTCAGATATTGCGGGTTTTCCTCATACCTGCTCATAAAGGCGTTCCGCATTTGCGGTGAGGGGAAGAAATCAATGATATTTTTTTGGGAGATACAATTAATATGCAGGTCCTGTCCAAAATCATGGTATTCCTTTCGGACAAAAGGCAAGAGTTCATCGATCATCCATGTTTTTACGATCCTTCTGCCAGTGACTGGATTGATGACTCCCGCTGCAGACTTGGAAGCGCTGAAGTTGGTGGATTCATCGATCACGATAAATGAAAAGCCTGCCTTTTGCAGGTACCAGCAGAGAAANNGCAGATACCCTGGCCAATCACTAAACAATCAATTCGCATGCTTTTAAACTAAGATTGATTAAACTTATTTATTTTTCCACATTAATCCTCAGCCCATCACTGTGTGAACTGAATTCGGGGGCATACATACATTGAATGGAGGTTATACCGTTGCTGAAGTTCCCCGTGTGGGTAACAAACATCGGATACTCGAAAACATAGGTCCCCTTAGGCAGCCAGTTGAAGAAAAAATTAGTGCTGGCGTCCCGGGTAGTTTCGTAATATCCCAGCCCCCCCTGCCATTTGTAGGAACTTAATACATTAATAGGCTCCATGCAGGAGGCACGCATATCTTTCATGTGAACATATTCAAGGTTGCGATCGGAGCGCAATTCAATTCTGACTATTACCTTATCACCGGTCTGAAGAGTCCCGTTTTCATTTACCGGTTCCAATAAGGGACCCCGTTCTGAATTCTTTTCAAGAAATAATTTTTTGGAAAGCTTTAGCGGTGAGGCCGCCTCGGTTATTTTGTCCAGATCTTCAAAATATTGCCAATATACAGCACCCCAGCCCGGGGATATTTCTTTGGAGGAAGAGGAAGCGGAAATGCTGATATCCCCCATGGATGCATTTACAAATGGCCCTTCGAAATTTTTTTTGAAATGCCCGTCACCGGATTCCGCATGTTCATCACTGTTACGGATGATTTTATTGCCCAGCCTGATCTCAATCTGCGGTCCCGCCTGTAACCAATTTTCACCCTGTAGCAAAATGGCATAGCACGCATCAGCCGTAGCTTTTGTAGTTTTCCAGTTTTGTGTTTGCTTTTGTTTAAGAAGCCAGGTTTTTATTCCGCTAACGGATTTTTTGTCGCCGTCGATTTCACTGAAAGCTTCTATCAGCAGGGAAGCGGTTTCCACGGGAGCCTGGTCCCAGTAATAGCCGGCAGTTATGTCTTTCCAATACATTCCTGTTTCCTCATTTACGAGGGCGTTTTGCCTAAGAGATGCCAGGATGTCTTTAGCTTTTTGTTTATCACCCGTGCGGTAAAGAGAAAGGGCGATCATACCCTGCAGGTATTTATTTTGTTGTAGCCAATATTGCTGGGTTTGTTTGCGGAAAAAATTAACGGCATAAAAAAAATTCCCGGGTATAGCGGATTCCGGAAAGAAACTGCGCATATACAGGTATTGAATGTTCAGCTTTCCCGGGTCTGCCCTTTTTCCTTCCTGGCTATGTTTGACAATTTCATCATAATCCTCTTTCATTTTTTTATCCAAATAAGATAGTGCTGAAGAAACCATTGCATTTATCTTGTTTTTCATCAAAGGGGGCAGGGCGTTCAATTTTTTTAAATGCCCGATACCTGTAAGGATATACTGGGTGATATACCTGTCATCGGGCCCGTCTTTGAACCAGCCAAACCCTCCGTCGCCAGATTGCATATCCTTTAATTTTCCCAGCGATGATTCCAGTTCTCTGCTC
>PLCH01000140.1 GCA_003135585.1 Chitinophagaceae bacterium | reverse complement strand
CTGATGGATTATGGATTCCACGCTCCTACGCTGAGTTTTCCGGTACCTGGTACTATTATGATTGAACCAACCGAGAGTGAAGATAAAGCCGAATTGGATCGTTTCTGTGACGCCCTCATTAACATTTACCATGAAATAGAGTCTATTGAAAAGGGAAAAACTGATAAAACAGACAATCCGCTAAAAAATGCCCCGCATACGATGGATGCGATATGTTCAAGTGAATGGAACCATTCTTATAGCCGCGAGCAGGCTGCATTTCCTCTCAAATTCGTAAAGGATAAAAAATTCTGGCCGGCAGTCGCAAGGGTTAATAATACGTTTGGTGACAGGAATCTGATTTGCACCTGCGAACCTGTGAGTTCCTATGCCGAAGAAGAAGCCTAGCATTGTTCCGAGCGCATAGCTGTATTTTGATCGAAATTTAGAAACCATTCAATAAATACTTTCGAAAATCCATTATAGTCCAGCAAAAAATATATTTTGAGAAGAAATCATGATTTATGGATCCCCTAATGGATATTTCGCCTGGCGTTCAGCGCCTGACATGTACCTCTTGTTCGACTTCCGTTAAAGAAAATGACCAGTTCTGTCCGAATTGCGGCTACCCCTTACATGGAACTGAAACAGAACAATACAATTTCATTTACAACCGTAATTACAAACAAATAGAGCTGGAAGATTTAAATAAAAAAATCAGGAGTGCCAGCACGACATTATATGTTTTGGCTGGTCTTTCTTTTGTTACCGGAATAATTATTTATGTAATAAATAAGGATGAGATAAAAGCCAATTTTAACCTGGCATTATACATGGTGATGGCGGTAATATACGTGGGGTTAGCAATATGGTGCAAAAAGAAATCTGTTGCTGCCATTATTTCGGGTCTTGTTTTGTACATAGGATTCCAAATCATTCTTGCGTTTGACGATCCAATGAATCTGGTAAGAGGAATTATCTGGAAAATTCTTATCATTGGGTATCTCATAAAAGGGATGAAATCCGCTTTTGATGCCCAGAAAATCAAGAAAGAATTGAATCTTGAATAATGTATGGAAGCAATGACCGAAGAAACTGGATCCTGTACCCAATGCGGACAATTGATTAATTCTTCCGCACGTTTTTGCAATCACTGCGGGGCGTCGCAGGCAGGAGGGATAGAGGAAGACGCATATAGGCGTGATAGGTGGCTGCGTTTACTTGCCATTTTTTTTGGTTCGGATTTTCTAATATGCGCTGTTTTCAATTTCACCAAATCAACACACGCATTATCCTGGTTATTGTTTACAGATTGTGTACTGGCGGCAATTACCGTCATATTTGCATTGATTTTATGGGATGATATTAAGCCGCTCCTGCGCTGGAAGAATTTTTCAGTATTTAAAATCCTATATTATTCATTGGCGGCGATTGCAGCAGGCATTGTTGTAAATTATTCTGTTAAATGGCTAAACAGGAGCATATTTGACCTGGAAGGATATTTTTATTATGGGTTTAGCCAAACAAGATATCCCAGGTTGACCATGTTTGCCGTTATTGCGCTGCAGCCTGCTTTTATGGAAGAACTTGGATACAGGGGNNCTCTTTATTACTGCCTTTCTTTTCGCAATAATTCATATGAGCTTTATTTCATTTTTCTGGTTGTTACCCTTTGGGCTGGGTCTGAGCTGGATCAGAATGAAAGAAAATACACTCTGGTACGGGGTATTAATCCATTTTTGCTTTAATGCTACCGCATGTGTATTCGAGCTTTTTGAATTGAATTTGTTCTAAAGCTACTTTTGCATCTCAATCACACCCACATCTGTTGGTTGCCCCTCTACCACCCTTATTCCATCTTTGACTGAATTCCGGTAGGGAGGCCTGCCTTCTATAATAATCCTGTAATTTCCGGGTTTAACGTTGGTGAGCTCAAAATTTCCCTGGTCAATCGATGCATAAAGAGTGTCCGTTCCGGAAATAAGCCAGGCCCTGATTGCAGAATCTGGCGGAGTTACTGAACCTTTAACCAGGCTATTTTTGAATAAGTTGAAAGCCAGCAGGCTGGCAATAACGATAGCCAATAGCATAATCCTTAGCTTCGGTTTCATGTGAAGAGGTTTATTTATTTTTTTCAAATTCCGTACCACAAAGCTTGGGATCCTGGCATAGATTTTTATATACATCATAAAAAATACCATGAAAAAAAGAAAGCTCGAAAACCCTGATCTCCCGGACAGCGATAAAGACAGGAAGAAATTGCAACCGGATGAAGCAATCCTAGAATTACCAGATGTTGAAGATATTCCCGGACAGGAATACATAAAACCTCCAGGTCTGAAAGAAATGCAGGATGTCACCATTTCCTCGGCAGACGAAGAAGGGAGTGATATTTTTGTTGAAGAGGAGAACCTGGACAGGGATTACAACGTAAGCAGGCTGGAACGTTCCTTGCTGGAAAAAAGTGCCAGTGGTGCCTCTTTTGAACAGGCGGAAAAAGATATAAGGGCCATTTCACTTGACCGGACAGACAAGGACNNCAAGGAGGGAGATCCGCTTAATGAAGGGAATCTTGCAACAGACCATTTTGGGGAGGATATGGATCTTCCGGAATCCGAGGAGATACAGGACGATGAAACTCCAGAAAGTAGAGAGGAAGAAAATAGATAAATCTTACCCAGATTTGCCCGGGCAAATCAATACCATAATAACAGGCTCCTGATTCTTGGAGCCTTTAATTTTTGTTCAGACTGACGCAGTTTATACCCAACTTAAGGCCAATAAAATACTCAGTGAAGTATTCCCATAAATTTTCCACTTCTCTTTTTTTAATGCCGCTAAATATTTAGGAACGGATATAAGGCTCGGACAATTGTGAATTTTCACAAGAAATGATATAGGATGATTCTTTCATTGTCAGATATTTAAACCTCCGGTTAGAAGATTGGCATCAGGAGCAATTAAACAATAAATTGAAGAAATATTTGTTCTATATGTTTTCTCTTAGCCAATGTTAATAGTTAGGCGTTAAATACCAAATCCAATGAAAATCGGAGTCTACTCAATTCTAATTGTGTGTTCCCTTGGCCTATCCTTCAATTCATCAGCCGCGAATCGCTTTTGGGTAGCAGCAAGCGCTTCCAACTGGAACAGTACAGCGAACTGGTCAAATGTGTCCGGGGGAGCCGGGGGGTTTAGCGTCCCCTTGTCCGCTGATCTAGTTACTTTTAACAACCTCGGCCTGGGGAATTGTACCATCGACATGCCTATCAATATTACAAACCTGACAGTAACAGGCGGTTATATCGGTACTATTAGCCAAAACGCAAATATTATTTCTATAACCAATGTCGCCAGCTTTTCAGGTGGCGTTTTTACAGGCGGCTCTTCAAATATTACCATTACCGGCGTGTTTACCCTATCGGGAACTGCCTTTACTTCAACGAGTGCCGTCCTGGAGTTGGATAATACGGCTGCCTTTACAAGCGGAAGTTTTGCCCACAATAATGGAACGGTAAGATTAAATGGTGCTGCCAATCAAAATATCACGGGAACCAGTCCTGCATTTTATATCCTAGAGTTTGTGGGCAATGGACATACTTATAACATACTGTCCGCAGGAAACCTTACCGTTTCAAACAGTCTTAATCTTACGGGAGCTTCGCTGTATAATTTGAACACGGGTGCGATCGACGTCCGTGGAGACCTTAACGCAACCAACACTGCTCTTGGTTGTGGCGGCAATGCAATTGTCAATATCAACGGGGCAGGAATGCAGAATTTTAATGGCAGCGCTGCAGCTGGCCAGGGAGCTTTGCCGCAACTGACCATAAATAAGCCTTCCGGTACCCTGAATCTTTCAAATTACCCTTCGGTGTCGAATAATTTTATCTATACCGCCGGGACAATCAGTGCCGGCACCTCAACTTTTTGTTTTACCCATGGGAATGCCGGAGCATATACCATTTCGGGAAGCCTAACTTTTAATAATATAGCTTTTATAACGAACGTAAATACGACGTTTACCATACCTGTCGCTACAACCCTTACAACAAGCGGTGATCTTTTAATGGAAGGCACAGCCAACCTTACTCTTAACACCGGTAACATAAATGTCAATGGCAACAGCTTGTTAACCAATACCGGTATTGGGGGAGGCGGTTCTGCGACAATCAATATTTTAGGGGCGGCCAATGAAATAATCGATGGTACTGCGATCCTGGCAAATCAGAACCGCCTGCCCCTTCTTAATATCAACAAAGCTGCTGGAACTCTCAGTTTAACGGGGTACATTTCATTTTCAGGCAATGTTACATATACCGCAGGGACCGTCAATCCGACCACATCCACCTGCTTTATTGTAAACACACTTACCCTTACTGGTAGTTTTTCCCTATACAATCTTACGATCGCTTCTACCAATAATGTAACGGTAACTGTCGCTGCAGGAAGTACGGTTACGGCTACCAATAATTTTGATCTGGAAAGCGCCGCCTTCAACATCATCCTTAACACAGGAACAATCGCTGTTCAAGGAAATATTATTGACAACAATACAGGCCTGGCAGGTGGAGGCAGCGCCATTATCCTGATTAATGGAACGGGAGCGCAAAACGTAACATCCACCGGGGTCATAGACCAGGGCAGATTTCCCGGGGTAACCATTAATAAGGCTAGCGGAACCCTCACTTTCCCTTCACTAATAACGGTAAGAGGTAACTGGAACTATGCAGCCGGTACACTGGACGTAACAACCAATAATTCAACCATCGTTTTTGAAAATAATTTAACCATTACCGGTAGCCACAGTTTGAATAATATTGCTTTCGATGGCAGCGCCAACTATACTTTTATCACAGCTGCAGGGACCACCCTGACAGTGAATGGCAGTTTAAGTATCATGGGGGCCAGTAATGTTATTTTGAACACTGGCAATATTAATCTTTTTGGAGACCTGATTTTGACCAATACTGCCGTAGGCGGAGGAGGCACAACTGTGATTGGATTTGTTGCTTCGGTAAACCAATCCATTTCCAGCGCTCTTTTGATCAACCAAAGCAATCTGCCAGCGGTAACAATCAATAAAACGGGTGGGATTTTAAGCTTCCCGACGCTTATAACCGTGCGCGGAAACTGGACATATTCAGCCGGAGCCATGGATCTGACAACCAACAATTCAACGGTTGTATTTGCCAATACGCTCTCTCTCACAGGAACTCACACACTCAACAATGTTACCCTTGAAGGAAATAACAATTATAATATAACCGTAAATACGGGAACAACATTGACAATAAGCGGAACCCTGTCCACTATAGGTATCAATAATATTAATCTAAATACGCCTGTTGCCGGAGCAATGGCTATTCAGGCAAAGGGCGATATTTTAATCAGCAACACAGGTGCGGGTGGCGGGACCGGCGGTATACTGATCAATGGCAACGGGGCCCAGGCTCTTACAAGCACTTCGGCCGCAGGTCAGGGAAGATTGCCTTATATAACCATCCAGAAAACAACGGGAACCCTCACCCTAAATGNNCCAGTAGACGCAATATCATCCGCTTCCACAGTAGTTTTTGGCGGAAACAATCTGAATATCCTGAGTGCTGGAATGAGTTTTTATAATACGACAGTAACTTCCAATACAAGTACTCTTGGGAATGCCTTATCAGTGAACAAGAATCTGACTATTAATGGGACAGGGATTCTGTCTGCAGGGGGTAATTCAATTAATCTTTCGGGCAACTGGATTGACCGGGGAACGGTGGGTTTTACAGAGGCAGCCAGCACTGTAAATTTTATAGGCTCATCCATTCAATCCATTACTTCACCGGGGGGGGAAAATTTTAATAATTTAAATGTCAATAATTCCGGCGGCGGTATTCAATTGATAAATAATACTACCATAGCTACCACTTTTACCATGACTTCCGGAAATTTAGATTTAAACGCCAATAGCCTGACTTTGGGATTATCGGTTGCTAACAATGGCTTATTGGTTTATACAGCGGGAATTATTATTAATGGCGGGTCTTTTACACGATGGTTTAAAGCTGCTGCTATTGCGACAGGCTCCGTTACAGGTCTTTTTCCTCTCGGAACAGCAACAGATTACAGACCCCTGTCGGTGTCTGCTCCGGTCACTGCGCCTACCACAGGTGGAACCATAACAGTGGGCTATGTAGACGCCTTCAGCAACACGGTGGTTTCATTTCCTGACGGAGCTTCCACTGTAGTACTAAGGAAAGATCTGAATTGGAATGTTGCCACAGGAAATTTGCTTGCGGGTGGTGTATATGAACTTAGTGCAGCCGGAACCGGTTTCGGAACCATAGGGAGTGTATCCGACCTCAGGTTAACCTTAATTAACAGTGTAGTTGGAAATGCAGGCATAAATGCCGGGACAACAACGAACCCCCAAATCAACAGGACGGGACTAACGTTTGCCAATCTTACCAATACATTTTTTGTCGGGTCTATAAACGCCTCCAATACGAGCCTGCCAATTACGCTTATTTCATTTACTGCGTCTGTCAGGGATAAAGAAGTTGAACTATACTGGTCGACCGCCGCGNNATTATTTTACTGTGCAGAGATCAAAAGATGCAGTTACCTGGGAAGGCGTCCAACAGGTTGCAGCTGCGGGAAACAGTAAGAATATCACTACCTATACGGCAATCGACCTGAGCCCCTTTACTGGAAAATCATATTACAGGATAATGCAAACCGATCTGGACGGGAAACAGACTTTTACTCCTGTAAGATCCGTTGTGTTCGGAAGCTCATTATCGAGCATCGCAATTTATCCCAATCCGGCCACCGATAATATTAGGATTAGTTTTCCTTCCGCCGGACAATACCAAGTAACGCTGTTAAACGGCAATGGTCAGATCCTGAATAATCCTGTTCTCTCATTGGGGGACAACCTGACATTGAATATTACGAACTTAAATGCTGGTCTATATTTTATTCAGATAAATCATCAAGGGATTTCGGAAATAAAAAAAATTGTAATTAAAAAATAAATCAGGAATTAGGAATTCCGGCCTTAATTTCCACCGGCTGGGTCTTAACCTCCACCGACTGGTTTAATTTGTGCAATTCCAAAATAGTTGTTTTACCATCTGCACTTTCACGGTACATGGGTAGAAATTTCCTGTTAAACCTGATTTCATCGTAGGTATAGGAAGTCCTTTGCAATACAATGTTTGAGTAAACATCGTCAAAACCCCGTATCAACACATATATTTCCACATCTCCTGTCTTCATATCTTCTGAATTAAAAGCTGCCAAAGGACTCTTATCGTCAATGGGATGCACAACTGTCCAGTTCATAGGCAAACTGTCCACTCGGTTTCGCTCGAGATCCAGATCATAAAACTTATAGGTATCAGCATCGTTCTCGTTCACTTTTAAAGCAAGATTCACCTTAATTTCAACGTTCGTCAAGGTATGGTTGTCCTTATAGGAGGCGAAACGAAACATCAAACCCGTTATATCGTTGTATGGACTCACAATCGCATCTTGGCTAAAAATTAGGTAGGCTTTCGGTTTGGAGAATCTTCCATAAATCAGGCCGGTTGCAATAGCAAATGAAAGAAAACCACTCAACGCCTCTATTGACGCAATCAAATTTGCTTTGCCCCCGACCGGATTAACCCTTCCATAACCCACGGTGGTAAAAGTCTCGGTGCTAAAAAAATACAGTTCTTTGAATATAGCCCAGGGTGTATTACNNGTCCCGGGCCAGCCAGGATATATAATCCGGTAAACAGCAAATTGACACCAAAATAAAAAATTATTATAACAGAAATAAATTTCCAGGTCGGGAGGTTCAGCATACTGTGAAATACACTGAACCTGTCCCAGAACCCCATCCCCTCTTTCCTGAGATTGAAGCTTCCGTCACGATTAATAAAGCGGCCGCCATATCCACTTGCGTTGTTGCCAAATCCGGTATCATTATTAATTTTTAAATATGGATTGGTATGCTTGTAGGTTGCCATAATAAATCGCTATTTATTTCGCAAATCTAAACCCTCTTTTACAATTCAAAGCCTATGTTTATTTTGGATCAATGAATATGGAAAAATAGGGATCTGCATTTTGAAAATAAAAAAAGCCGGTCATTATGACCAGCTTTTGAACCTTTACCGTCCCTATAATTAGTTGTTGTCTTATAAATCCCCTGCTATATTCCTTCGATTTCTCTTAAGAATCGTAATTGCACCCAGCCCCAACCCTGCAGCCAGCAAAATGCCGATTGTGCTGTTAATGGGAACCCTGCTGCTATGAGAAGTTGTCCTTGAACTTCCTGAAGTGGTCACGGATTTGCCGCCGGTTGCCGATTTATCTTCACACCCTCCCCCGGAAGTTAGCAAAGTAAATATTAATGAACAAAGGACAATTAGTGAAGTTGCTTTCATAAAGAATCTTATTAGTTAAAAAATCAATGTTTCCCCGTAATCGCTTTTGCCGAGTCCAGATGTTTCTCAAGAACTGGAAGTGTTTTTGAAGCAAAGTTCTTAAGGCTGGGCTCCGTACATTTATCCGCCGCTTTCCTGAACTCCGCAACATCTTTTTTATGGTCATCCAGCATCATATTCATATAGGCCTTATCAAAATCCTTTCCCTGCTTTTTACTTAGTTTATCCATTTCCTTTTGGTCTTCTTCGTTAACCATTGAAGGCAACGCAACATTCAATGAACTAACTCGGGATTTAAGATCATCGTTGGCTGCCGTGTGGTCCTGCACCATCATTGCTCCGAAATCCTTGACCCTTTGGCTTACCGCCTTTTGCTGGGCCATCTGCCCGAGTTCTACTTCCATCATTCCACCACTGGCAGCCTTTGAAGCAAATTCAGAGGCATCTTTGTCGACCGGTGTTTTCGTTTTGTTTACAGAACCCGAAGTATCCGTTCTCATCGCAGCCGCAGTGTCTTTGTTGACAACTGAATCTTTGCTATTGTCTGCCCCGTTACCCCCGCAGGATTGAAAAAGCCATATTGAAAGCAACAAAAAAGATCCAAGGATTAGTTTTTTCATACTTAATATTTTTACTGGTCCTATTCTCTATATTCAATCAAACAACAAGCCATAACGATTTTGAAGGGCATTAAGGGCTTCATAATGGATTTATGGGAAATACTTGTCCATTTGGCCAGTAATGTGGGGATAAAATGCAACAAAACCGCTCCCGGAATAACAAAGGGGGACAAATTGATCTTTGCCCTTAAATCCGGGGAGTCCTGTTCTTTTTGACCCCTTTAACTCTGCGGAATAATTTCGAAACAAGTTGGGGAATCTAATCCCTAGAGATTAAATTTGGAGAAAGAGATTCTTAATGCATACCCAGCTGAACAAGCCACACAGCGTCGAAATCACCCAGCCGGATACGGATATACTGGTTGATCCAAAGAATCCCTATAGCCTGGTGGTGTGGAATGATGAGGTAAATACATTTGAATGGGTAATTGAGACGCTGGTTGAGGTCTGTAAACACAATACAGAGCAGGCTGAACAATGTGCCATGCTTATCCACACGCAGGGAAAATATGCCGTGAAACAGGGGTCTTATGAAGAACTTAAACCCATGTGCGACGCCATTACAGAAAGAGGAATAGGAGCTACGATCGAAGTATTATCTGAATCCTGAATGATGTCACTTTTTGCATTGGATAATGAACTAATTTTTCCGCCGGTGGATCTGGCAGACCCCGACGGCCTTTTGGCCGTGGGCGGTGATCTCACCAAAGAACGGCTCTTACTGGCTTACCGCAGCGGTATCTTTCCATGGTACGAAGGGGAACATATACTTTGGTGGAGCCCTGATCCGCGCTTTGTGCTTTTTCCTCCTGAATTGAAAATAAGCAAAAGCATGAACCTTGTAAACAGGAAAAATAAATTCGAATTTACCACAGACGAAAATTTTGTGGAAGTTATAAACAATTGTAAAACCATTTCAAGAAGGGGCCAGGAAAGTACCTGGATTACGGATGAAGTGAAAGATGCCTATGCCCATTTGCACCAATTGGGTTATGCCCATAGCGCGGAGGCCTGGCTCGGCGGCGAACTGGTGGGGGGCCTTTACGGAATCCGTATGGGAAAAGTATTTTTTGGCGAAAGCATGTTCAGTAAAGTCAGCAATGCAAGCAAATTTGCTTTTATCAATTATGTCCATCATTTGAAATCAGAGGGCATACAATTGATAGACTGCCAGGTATATACTGCCCATCTGGAGAGCCTGGGTGCAAGAATGATCCCAAGGACCCATTTTATTCAATTACTCCGCCTGTATTGCCAGGCTTAAAATCTTGTACCAAGGTAATGAGGGAGCATTGCGCGCCAGGTAGGCCAGTCATGGGGCATATCCTGCCCCCAAATATCAAGTTCATACCAGATTCCCTTTTTGTAAAGGATACCTCCCAGTCTCCTGGAGGCGTCGGGGTCTTCATGGGCTCCGCTGCCGGTAAGAATATGAATATGTCTGCTTTTTCGGATTTGTTCGAGTATAGCGTGGTCTGTTAAATTAGGCAGATAATGGCAGGGACTGTTGAAATAAACGTCATCGTCAAAATACCCTTTTGTGTATTCCGTCAGATCGTATACACCGCTCATCGGGATACAGCCATTTATTAGGTCAGGTCTTTTAAAAAATAGATTGGCACTATGCAATGCCCCAAATGAGGCTCCGCATGTAAGGATCGGCGTATCCCAGCTACAATTATTACGGATGAAAGGTACCACTTCGTCGCACACATATTGGTTAAATTGCTGGTGGCGGATAGATTTGTGACGAGGATCCATCTCATTATTCATCCAGCTTTCGCTGTTGATGCTGTTTATGGAAAAGACTTTTACCCTGCCTGCTTCTAAAAAGGGAGATATCGCATCGATTAATTGAAATCTCTCATATTCGAGGTAGTCTGCGGCTGCAGTTGGTATCATTACCAACGCCAACCCATAATGTCCATAGACAGCTACTGGCATTGCCAGGTTTAAGGAAGGACTGTGCCAGGAAGTTAAATAGCGATCCATAAAAAACCTATTGAATTTTTTAAGTAGGCGGAAATTACAATACTGTTAATCATTTCTCGTCCAGATAAGTTGTCACTGCATAGTGATTGAGTGTCGTAAGTTTAAGTACCCTCCCCTCTCTTACAGAGACCAGTTTATATTCTTTGAAATTATTTCTCTTATCCAAAAAACCTATGATGCACGAATATGTATCCTTCCCTTTTACCAATGCAGGCCTTGGCTCGGAACCAAAATTGGGCAANNTCATAAGTCTTGGAGGTCTCGTATACCCGGACGGAAAAATACCAGTTGTTCAACGGGTCTTTAATTTTTTCTTTGTATTCGGCCACCGCTTCTTTTTTCTGCTTTTTCCTGTATTCAGGCACGGTATCAGAAGGAATAACAGGTCCTGATTTGTTTATTCCGCTATCTGAATTTTTAGCAGTCTGACCGGGCTGATGGGTTTGACAACTTGAAAAGAATATCATAAAAAGAACCATCCATGCTGATACAAAAACACCTGCTGTGTTAATCCTAATCATATTTTTCAGGGAAATTTGGAAGGCAAATATGCCGAATTATTTAATGGCACCCGATACAAAATTTATTTTTTTGCCAGGCCATCTGGCTGCATGTTGATAGATCAGTCCCCGCATATAATCATTTTCAGGATATTGAGTGAGATAGTTCTTTAATTGGGTTGTATCATCAATAACGGAATCAACCGGCAGATAACCCATTCCGTAAAATTTGCCTTGTTCGATCAAAATATAACTCTGTTCGGATGCATGACGGCCCTGATCTATCAAAGTAAATGAAGGCAAACTCATGGTAAGTGACTCAATAGCCCTTTCAATTCGCTGGTTATAGAGCTGGGGCAATTCTCTTTTTTCACAGGCGCCAGAACATATCCGTTCTTTTATTCCTTCACACTCAGCTTCCCCTTTCTGCATAAAACAGAGTTTGCTGCATAATCCAAACTGCTTTACAAGTCTTCGCAAAAGATTGTGTCCTTCAGCCAGTAGGGAAAAAGTATACAGGGGTTCCATATGCTTCTTTCTTTTTTCAATGGCCATTCGTAAATAGCCATTCCTGTCTTCAAAAACGTATAGACCAAAAGCCTGTTCAAACCGTTTCAGGCTCCTGTTAAACCGGGGCCAGAGCCTCTTGATTTCGATACACTCGAGCAAATAGGCCATCAATTCTGTTCCGCAGGTTTGCCAGCTGATCGTATAAATTTCCCTAAGAAATTCCTGTTTCTGAAGATTGGGCTTATTATTTGAAAAATGACTACATACCCGTTTGCGCAAATTTTTTGCCTTTCCCACATAGATAACCTTGCCTTTCTGATCATGAAAATAATACACACCTGCAACATAAGGCAGGTCAATGAGTTGTTCAGAAGGCAGATTGGGTGGCAAATATTGCTCCTTGCTTTTGCCTTTCAGCATTGTCTTCAAATGGCCTTGCGTGTCCTCTTGCAGGATCTTTTCGAATAATTGAACGGTTGCATCCGCGTCCCCTCCTGCCCTATGCCGGTTGGATATCGAAATTCCCAATTCCCGGCAGATTTTACCCAGACTATAGCCCTGTAAACCTGGGAAAATTTTCCTGCTTAACCTCACGGTACAAAGTTTCTTACTCTGAAGATCGAATCCGCAGGCTGCCAATTGGAATTTTAGAAATGAATAATCAAAATTTACATTGTGGGCTACAAATATAGCGTCCTTTAGATAACCAAAGACCTCGGAGGCGATCTGGGCAAAGGGCGGAGCCAAGGAAACCATATCATCTGTTATCCCGGTTAAGGATTGTATGTACTTCGGGATGCTTATAAGGGGGTTTACAAGGGTTTGGAAGCGATTAATTTCATTTTTGCCATCATATAACACAATAGCCAATTCTGTTATGCCGTTATTAGCAGCATAACCGCCAGTGGTTTCAATATCAACTATTGCATACATTAGAAGAAGATCAGGCGATATTTAAAGTCGATAAAGTTATATAGAATTGGCTGTTAATAACCGGTTCGTTGTCTTATTTAATGAGTTTTAATCTTGTCCGTATCCTTTTGAAAATGCGAATAATCCGTAGCCGCATTGTTTAACCGTTAAAATCCAATTTCATGAAAAAAATTGACACTTTTCATGTGAGCGAAAACATTACCCTAGCTGCTATCATTGCAGTTTTGTATTTCTGCTCCATCCTGCTTTTTTCCTATTTTTTCACCCAGGCCTAAACGCAGGCACCCCCAAAATTCACTATAACTCCAGCCTTCCTGGAGTTTTTTGCTTTTTAGGGCATTTTTGGATTTTTTTTCAAAAGAATCTTTGAAATGCAGGAAATATTTTATATTTGTCCGGGCTATTGCTATCGGGTGAATTGTTCGTATGACCTAAAGCCAGGCCTCCCATCCCCAAAATCGTTAGAGAAACCTCCTTATTGTTGATTGTTCCAGTCCCTTTGAAATTTATTTTAATCAACATGGTTTCACCCTTAAATTTTTCATTTATGAAAAAGATGATTCATGCAATTCACTTGGGAGAGAACGCAAAGACTGCTTTGATGGCAGCGGGTTTCCTGGGTCTTGTGATGTTCTTATCTTACCTGTACTGGTTTGTTTAGAAGAATAACTGCTTATTATTGAGATTGTAATTTTTTAAATGGGATTTTGACAATTTTTCCCATCGGGTATGTTTTACTATCCACAATCAAAGTTATTTAGATTTATCAAGTTCCCCTTTTGGGGAATTTTTATTGGTGCCTGTTCGACCCTGGATAGCAGACCTGCACCCTCCTATCTTGACAATACTTAGCTTTGCACACCATAAAAACAGCAAACAAGCCATAGCACCGCAACCATGGAACTCAGCAAGAACTATAATCCTGCCACCACAGAAGAAAAATGGTATTGACACTGGCTAGATAAGCTTTATTTTAAAAGCATTCCGGATAAACGTCCTCCGTTTACCATTGTTATTCCTCCCCCGAACATAACCGGTTTATTGCATATGGGCCATACGCTAAATGAAACAGTTCAGGATATACTGATCCGTAAAGCCCGGATGAGTGGTTACAATGCGTGCTGGGTTCCGGGCAGCGACCATGCGTCTATTGCCACAGAAGCCAAAGTTGTCCAAATGTTGAAAGAGCGCGGTATCGAGAAAAACCAACTGAGCCGCGAAGAATTTCTGAAATACGCCTATGAGTGGAAGGAAAAATATGGGGGCATTATTTACAACCAGATTGCTAAATTAGGCTGTAGCGTAGACTGGGACCGCGTTTGCTTTACGATGGATCCCGATTATTATAAAGCAGTAATAAAAGTCTTCGTCACGCTATATAATAAGGGATTGGTTTACAGGGGTGCCCGCATGATCCATTGGGATCCTTCGGCCAAAACAGCCTTGAGCGACGAGGAGGTCGAATACCGTGAAATGGAGAGCAAGCTCTATTTTGTAAAATACAAAATAGAAGGTTCAACACCTGATCAATTCATTGTTGTGGCAACCCAAAGACCCGAAACCATCATGGGCGATACGGCTGTTTGTGTAAACCCCAAAGACCCGCGGTATCTTCATCTGAAAGGAAAATTCGCGATTGTTCCCATGGTAAACAGGCGGGTACCCATCATATTTGACGATTATGTTGACCCGGAGTTCGGCACAGGTGCGTTGAAAATAACACCGGCGCATGATATCAATGATTATAATCTTGGGCTCAAATACAAACTTCCCGTAATTGAAACGATAAATGAAGACGGTACATTAAGTGAGGCCGCTGAGGTATTTATAGGGTTGGACCGGTTTGAAGCAAGGAAAAAAATAATTGAAAGGCTGAAACTGGAAGGGTTGCTAGTCAAAGAAGAGGAATACCGGACAAGAGTTGGGTTCTCGCAAAGAACCAATGCGGTGGTTGAGCCCAGGATATCTACCCAATGGTTTGTCAAAATGGAGGAATTGGCCGGCCCTGCTCTGAACGGAGTCCTGAAAGGCGATATTATCATCCATCCCGCTGAGAAATTTTTGGCAACCTATAAATACTGGATGGAGAATGTTCAGGACTGGTGCATTTCCAGGCAACTCTGGTGGGGACAACAGATCCCGGCCTGGTATGATGAAAACGGCAACTACTTTGTGGCTGAAAATATAGAGGAAGCAAAATTGAAGGCCAAGAACCCGGCTGCAAAGCTTGTCCAGGACAAAGACGTGCTCGATACCTGGTTTTCTTCCTGGCTCTGGCCGATCGAAGTATTTAAAGGTATCTCCCAACCCGGTAACAGAGATATTGAATACTATTACCCCGGTTCAGTTCTTGTGACCGGCCAGGATATCATCTTTTTCTGGGTTGCAAGAATGATCATGGCGGGGTATGAATTCAAAAATGAAAAGCCCTTTGAA
>PLCH01000638.1 GCA_003135585.1 Chitinophagaceae bacterium | reverse complement strand
ACTACCTCGCAGCAAGCTGACGAAGTTTTAAACCTAAGAATGCAAAGCACAGCTAAACATACTCGATTTTTCGGGCTGATTTATAACGCAACCCCATGTAGCAATATTTTTGGCTGCATTATGATCTGCATCCGCCACATTACCACAATTTTTACAATTAAATCGTTTTCCATTTCTTTCTCCTACGTGGAAACAAACGTTGCAAGTTTGAGAAGTATAGGCAGGTGGAATAGCAAACAATTTTACACCATTAAATGCCGCCTTATAAGTCAGATAATGTCTAAGTTGGTAAAAACTCCAACGATTCAACTCTGTCTTTTGGGCCTTACTTTTTGGATTTTCTTTTTTTCTAATATTACTCAAATCTTCAATGGCAATGCCTTTGTTTTCTGCTTTTGCTTTTGCAACTATTTGTTTACTTATTGCGTGGTTATTGATGGAAACAAATCTACGTTCCCTGCCACTAAGCCGTTTCAGAAGTTTATTAGCTCCTTTTGTGCCTTTGCTTTGAACGCTTGCTCTAATTTTAGTGTATTTTTTACGAACTTTTTTAAGTTGTTCGGAATTGTAATTGGTGCCATTCGAAAGAGTACAAATATCAGCCTGACCAAAATCACATCCTATAAATTCTTCAATATCTTTGACATTTTCTTCCGGCACTTCTACGGTCTGGAATATATAAAACTTTCCTTTTATAAATACAAGATCCGACTCTCCTTTAATATAAGGAAGGTAATTGGTATTATGGCATACAAATTGAATTTTCAATCTGCCGCCGATAGACCAAATAGAAACCATCTTCTCGGATTGGTAAGTAAGTATACGGCTATCATAAGAAATCGAACTAAGTGGCTTAAATACTCTTTTTGTTTTCTTATCAAGTTTATAAGCATCAGCAACCTTAGAAATACAACGTACCAATATTTGCGCACTAAGACTAGAACTTCCTTTTATTTTATGATAGACCTCTTTGTGAATTTTGAATTGATTAAATATTTTCAAATCCGAAGCAATTTTAGAAATAATATTACAGGCGGAATTTGCTTCTTAGATAGTTTGAAGCAAACTTTTAGCCTGCTCATTATCCGGCAACAATTTTATTTTAAGTATCAATTTCACTTGAGCAAAAATAATTCAATTATTTGAAATATAAAAGGACTGGCAATTCCTCCGCGATGCAAGCATACCCGGTTTCCTTGCCTTAAAAATGAAGAGTTTTGAAGAATTAACAAAGGATTTTTTACAAAATTTTGATACCAGACATTTCCCATCCAGGCCTGCAAGCCTTTACGAACCTGCAGATTATTTTTTGGGATTGGGCGGAAAGAGGATCAGGCCTGTAATGTGCCTTATGGGAAATGAATTGTTTGACCAAATGAATCCGGATGCATGGCAGGTGTCCGCTGCAATTGAACTATTCCACAATTTTACCCTGATTCACGATGATATCATGGATAAAGCGCCACTGAGACGCAATATGCCAACCGTTCATGAAAAATTTGGGGAGCCGGCGGCCCTTTTATCCGGTGATGTAATGCTGGTGACGGCATATGAATATATTAATAAGATTAATTCTTCCTATCTGCATAAGATCATTCATATTTTTAATAAGACGGCAAGGGAGGTTTGTGAAGGACAACAACTCGATATGGATTTTGAAAAAGTTGAGCAGATTTCATTCTCGGAATACCTTCAAATGATAGAATTGAAGACTTCCGTGCTGATTGGTTCCAGTTTACAAATGGGGTCCATATTGGGAGGAGCCGGAGATGGCAACCAGCGTCACTTGTATGAATTTGGTAAGAATCTTGGATTGGCATTCCAGGTTCAGGACGATTACCTTGACGCCTTTGGCGATCCTGCCAAATTTGGAAAGCAAAGGGGAGGGGATATAGTCGCCAATAAAAAGACATTTCTATTTATTAGAGCAATGGAAACGGCCACAGAGCAACAGCGCAGGGAATTGAAGGCCCTGATGAAAACAAATTCCGTTGATAAGATTGAAAAAGTGCTGCGGATTTTCAGGGAATGCAGGGTAGATGAATGGGCAAATGAATTGAAAGAAAAATTTGTCACTGCCGCTTTGCAGCATCTCGATGATATTGCCGTTCTTTCGGTTAGAAAAGAACCGCTGCAACATCTGGCGGGTTATTTTATGAAGAGGGATTTTTAAATCAGCCCTTTAAGGTAAATTTATATAATTGGGCCTAAAACCCAAATTAAAGGATCAAACCATCAACCCACATGTCTTATTCATTGTTTCGCAAGAAATCATTGGAAAAAATTATAAAGGATGCTGAAGCAGGATTGGGCGATGCGCACGCCGGTGGGGGAATGAAAAAAGTGCTGGGCGTTCGTGACCTTACCTTTATGGGTGTGGCTGCAGTCATTGGTGCTGGTATTTTTTCTACGATTGGTACGGCAGCTTATCATGGAGGACCCGGAGT
This sequence comes from Chitinophagaceae bacterium, assembly GCA_003135585.1. Lineage (GTDB taxonomy): Bacteria > Bacteroidota > Bacteroidia > Chitinophagales > Chitinophagaceae > Puia. Next base: position 1,317 of record PLCH01000638.1, on the reverse strand, counting down.
AATTTTCCTGTTCATGATTACTGCCGTCACTTGTGGCTTTACTGCCCTGTGCTATGCGGAATTTGCATCGCGCGTACCTGTTTCTGGAAGTGCCTATACCTATTCATATGTAACTTTTGGAGAACTTATCGCCTGGATAATCGGATGGGCCCTGATTTTAGAGTATGCTATCGGCAACGTGGTCGTGGCCNNCCTGGAGTGCATACTTTAATAATATTTTGAAAGCCCTGGGAATAAATTTGCCGGACTGGCTTACCATTGGATACCAGACTGCCAGGATAAACTATATGGAAGCCCTGTCCCAGGGTAAGTCGGCGGCTGGACTTGTCTATGTACATGCGCCTTCCATTTTTGGATTCAGATTTATTATTAATCTGCCAGGATTTATCATAGTATGGTTAATTACTATCCTTGCCTATATCGGGAGAAACGAAAGCCGGAAAAGTGCGAATTTTATGGTTTCCCTGAAATTAATCGTACTGATTTTTATTGCTGCANNTCTTTGCCTATATTGGTTTTGATGCCATCTCCACGACAGCAGAAGAATGCAGTAACCCGCAAAAAGACCTGCCAAAGGGTATGCTCTATTCTTTGCTGATTTGTACAGTAATTTATATAATCACGGCTTTGGTGATCACAGGCTTGGTAAATTATAAGGAGTTCAAAGGAGTGACCGATCCCCTGGCTTTTGTGTTTGACAGTATCAACATGCATAAAATTGGGTTTATTANNCGATTATATCCATAAGCGCGGTGATTGCTGCTACCAGCGTATTGCTTGTATTCCAGATCGGACAGCCAAGAATATGGATGAGTATGAGCCGCGATGGCCTGCTGCCCAAACGGTTCAGCAAACTAAGCAGGAAGTATAAGACACCCGCTTTTGCCACCCTGATGACGGGCGTACTGGTTGGAGTTCCCGTACTTTTTGTGGATGATAAATTGATGACTGACCTCACCAGCATTGGAACCCTGTTTGCGTTTGTCCTGGTTTGCGGCGGTGTTTTGNNCCCTATATCAACGGTAAATTCATTGTCTCGCTGCTGGTCGCGTTGTTTATTTGAATATTTAAGCAGCGGCTTGGCGACGCTTGCAGTAATATCAAAGCCGAGGATTACCAGGAAGTTCTGTTCCTTGTATTCACTATGGCGGCGATTGTTATAGCCATTCTTAGTTTTCTACGTAATTATTCCCTGATTCCAGTCTTAGGGGCAATGTGTTGTATGTATTGGATGATTGAAATACCACCACAAAGCTGGAGGGTTTTCTTTGGCTGGATGGTAGTTGGCTTATCCATTTATTTTTTATACGGGTATAG
>PLCH01000561.1 GCA_003135585.1 Chitinophagaceae bacterium | reverse complement strand
TCCCTATTTTAAGCATTTTAAGAAAAACCATCCTTTGTTCACCAGGGCGCTGCTTATATTCAACTTGATTTTCAGTGGTTTTGTTTTCACGGCAAAGGCACAGCGGCCGAAAGATAAACCTTCTGCCTCCACCCAGAAAAACCCCTTGACCAATCTTCGCCGGAAGTTCATTCCTGTAAGACCGGGAAAGGTTCAAATTGATTCTGTCAGTATCGTTCCCAAAACATTCCTGGTTTCAGGCCTAGCGGACAGCGCTTATGAACTGGATTATGTAAATGCGAATCTTTCATGGAAACAAAAGCCCAGCCTTGACAGTGTCCTTGTCACCTACAGGGTCTTTCCTTTTAAGTTGAACGCAGTTGTCAAAAGACTGGATTACGATAGCATTGCAAATAATTTTTTGATCCGGCCCACCCTCTATAACCGCGGTAACCCGCAGGGCAACGATAATTTTTTCAATTTTGGCAATATTACCTACAATGGAAGTTTTGGAAGGGCCCTTACTTTTGGCAATAGCCAGGACGCGGTTGTTACTTCAAACCTAAACCTGCAGATAAGCGGATTCCTTGCTGACAGCATTGAAATCACAGCGGCCATTACCGACAACAATATACCTTTTCAACCGGACGGTTCAACGGCCCAGATCCAAGATTTTGATAAAATATTTTTGCAATTCAAAAAAAAAGCATGGGCTCTGAGTTTGGGTGACATTGATCTCAGACAGAACCAGAATTATTTTCTCAATTTTTACAAAAGGCTTCAGGGCGCATCCTTTGAAACAAATAACCGANNTTATCCAAAACAATCAGCAACAAAACCCTGGTCAGCGCGGCAATCGCCAAAGGCAAGTTTACCAGAAATATTTTCCAGGGCCTGGAAGGCAATCAGGGGCCCTACCACCTGCAGGGTGCAAATAATGAATTGTATTTTATTGTACTCGCCGGCACAGAAAAAGTATACGTGGACGGTTTGATGTTGCAAAGAGGGGAAGATCAGGATTATGTTATCAATTACAATACTGCAGAAGTAACGTTTACCCAAAAACGTATGATCACCCAGGACAGCAGGATACAAGTCGAATTTGAATATTCCAACCAGAATTACCTGAACGTGAATCTCTATTTATCCGATGAAGCCAATTTTAATGACAAACTAAAATTACGCTTTGGGATTTTTAGTAACAGTGATTCCCGGAATTCACCCATCAACCAGACGCTTGATCAAAGTCAGAAAAAATTTTTGAATCAGCTGGGCGATAGCATCATCCGTGCATTTTATCCCGTCGCTCCCTTGGACACGCTGGGTCCAGGTAAGATTTTATATCAAAAAATTGATACTGTTTTTAAAGCAGCCAACGGATTATTTTTTCACGATTCCGTGTATGTTTTTTCCGTGAACTCCGCTGTCAAACTTTATAATTTGTCTTTTACGGACGTAGGACTGGGAAACGGAGACTATATCCCGAACCTGAATGGGGTAAACGGCAGGGTTTTCCAATGGGTGGCTCCAATCAACGGTCAAAAACAGGGTCAATTTAGAGCGGCCCAATTTTTAGTGACTCCAAAAACCCAGCAGGTTATGACATTTGGGGCCGATTATGCCTTAAATAAGAATACCACGGTGAGTGCTGAGCTTGCAAAGAGTCATTTCGACGTAAATACATTGTCCTCTCTTGATAAAGAAAACGATAATGGGTATGCCACAAGGATACAGCTCAAAAACATACATCCTTTTATTGGCTCACCAAAAGGCCTGCAATTGGCATCCAATCTTTCTTATGAATATGTTGACGCAAGGTTTCAGCCATTGGAACGCCTGCGTCCGGTGGAATTTGCAAGGGATTGGGGATTGCCGCTGATCCTGGGGCCGGATAATGAAACCCTTTATTCTGCAGGCTTCCAACTCAGCGATAAGAAAAAAAATGCATTAAAGTATGAAATTTCGGGCTACAACCGGGGCACCAGTTTCACGGGAATCCGGAATGGCATTTCCAATTTTCAGACAATTAATGGATGGGTCTTCAATGATCAGATCAGCTTATCGAATGGGAATAGCACCACTGACAGGGAATATTACCTGCGACCTACTATCGATATTTCAAAGAAATTTCCCCGGTTGAAGAATTATACCTTTGGAATTAATTACACAGTGGAACACAATGAAAGCAGGAATAAAATCAGCGACAGTGTTTCAGCGATCAGTTTTGCCTTTGAAACCCTGCAGGCTTACATCAAATCACCGGAAAAAAATCCGAACCACTGGGGAATAGGTTTTTTCACAAGGGATAATTCCTATCCCTACGGAAAAGTATTAGCCAAGGGAGACCGGAGCGAAAATGTAAATGTCTTTGTAGAACTTTCTAAAAACAAGCATCATCAATTCAGAATCAATGTAACCTACCGGGACCTTCAGATTTTGAATTCAAATGTAACTTCACAGCAACCGGACAAGAGTTTATTGGGAAGAGCTGAATACATAGTAAACGAATGGAAGGGCCTTCTTACAGGTAATTCTTTGTATGAACTCGGTTCCGGGCAGGAGCAGAAAAGAGCTTATTCCTATTTGGAGGTCCCTGCCGGGACGGGACAGTATGCCTGGATAGACCTCAATGGCGACGGGATACAACAATTAAATGAATTTGTTCTTGCGCAATTTCCGGATCAGGCAAAATTTATCCGGGTTTTTACCCCAACCAATCAATATGTCAAGGCCAATTACAATACATTTAATTATAGCCTGCATATCAATCCACGTTCGGTTATCATTCCTTCTAAAAGCAGCGGATTTCTCAAATTTATCGCGAGAATTACCCTTCAATCTTCTCTTCAGCTTAGTCAAAAGGAACAGGCAAACGGATTTGTTCAGCTCAACCCTTTCAAATCACCTTTAAATGATACTTCCCTAATTACACGAACATCCATATTTGTCAATACATTTTCGTTTAATAAGTCGGATCCCAAATGGGGATTTGATATTAGCAATACCTTGAATAGCAATAAATCTTTACTAACGTATGGTTACCAAAGTCAGCTTCTCCAGGAATGGAACCTTCGTGGGCGGTTAAGTTTGACGAGGTCTTTCCTTCTGAATGCGAATGTAAAAAAAGGGATAAGTCAATTGCTAAGTACAAGTAAAGATTTTGACAATAGCAATTATCACTTAAATCAGTTCTCTGCTGAGCCTGACATAAGCTTCACCCGGAAGTCGAATTTCCGCCTGACACTTGGATATAAATATACAAATAAGAAAAACGCGCCTGCCTATGGAGATGAAGTCTATACNNGCTTCAATAGTGATGTGAAATATAATATCCTTCAAACAACATCTTTGCAGGGGAAATTCACCTATAGCAATATCAGCTATGATGGTAATCCAAATTCTACAGTCAGCTATGTTATTCTGGATGGTTTGCTACCCGGTAAGAATTATCTATGGAGTCTGGATTTTACTAAAAGACTCGGAACTAACCTGGAATTGGGCATTCAGTATGAGGGCCGTAAGCCTGGGGAAGGAGCAGCTGTCCATACGGGAAGAGTATCCCTAAGGGCGATCCTATAAAATATGAACGGGAACATTTGTTCCCGTTCATTTATATATATCTGGTCTTTATAATTCTAATTCGACTATCCAAATAATCCGCCTTTCTTCAATTCCCTGGTACCTTCACCAATCTTGAAACCATTGTGATAGATTTCAATTTTGTAATTACCTTTCTGGAAACTGCTATTTTGCTTCCAGGCAAATTGAACTGGTTTAGTCTTTCCTGCTTCGATATCCACAGGGACTTTGGCAGTATAAACTTTATCTCCATCCTCACGGGTCGTAAAAGTTCCCGATCCAAGTGCCGCTACAGAAATAGGTTTGCCGTCCGGACCTGTGATGCATACGTATACGTCTGTTTGTCCAGTCTGGGCGATACGGTTGCTCACGTCAAATGAAATAACCAATTTGTCTACTTTTTTAGCATTTGTGGTCACTTTATCCTGGCCATTTTTCTTGTCATGCATCGGGGTAATACTGATATTTGATGCATTCAGCGTAGAAGCAATTTCTACTTTCTGGGCCAGCTGATCTTTAGCGGTTGTTGTAGACTGTAAATCAGAAGTAAGTTTATCCTTGTCCTGGGTTAACTGTGTCTTGTCCTGATTTAACTGTTGATTTTCCTGAGTTAACTGGGCAACTTGCTGCTCCAGGCCACTGATCTTGTCATTCAGTTCCTTAATCAGATCGTCTGCCTTTTTCTTTTCGGCAGCTGTCAATCTTTCCTTTTTCAGGATGCCCCTGATATTGTTTTTCAATTTGCCAATTTCGGTTTGGCGTTCACTTAATTGGCTCTGCATTTTATTATTAGTGCCAGTTAATGAATCCAATCTGACCAATGCATCATCGAAATTTTTCTGTAATTGGCCTTTTTCGTCCGTTACTTTGGCAATCTGTGTTTGCTGTGTTTGCTGAACCTGCTCTTGTTTGTTGTTATTCCATAACAAGTAACCCCAGGCTCCTAGAAAACCTGCAGCCAAGATCCCAATTACAAGATTTTTAAAATCTTTTCTTGGAGGTTGGCTTTGTGGTGTAGCTGATGGATAATTGGTTGTGCTCATGGTTTGTTATTGTTTAAAGTTATTAAATGACATTTGTTTTATATGAAATCTGAAGTTAGTAACCGGTTTAAAGGTTCTAGTCTCAATTTGTCTAAAACCGTGCCAAAATCATTAAATATATTGCCAAAAGCCTTCTATCGCCCTATTTATCAACATCCTCTGCCATTTCTTTCAACCTTCGTATTTGAGTTGATATCCATGGATTTATTTAATATTGCAGGATTCAATTTAGCATTTGTCTGTAGATAAAATATTAAATGACTGGGAAAAAAAGACCTTTAAACCTATATATTGGCTGGAGGGCGAGGAGGAATATTATATCAATAAGCTGGTTGATTACGCCGAACATTCCATTCTTCCCGAATCAGAGGCAGGGTTCAATTTGACAGTTTTTTATGGTAAGGATGCTGATTGGGCTGCCTTACTTAATGCATGCCGACGTTATCCTATGTTCGCTGAAAGGCAGGTGGTAATTCTTAAGGAAGCCCAGCAGATGAGGGAACTTGACAGGCTGGAATCTTATATCCAAAACCCACTTTCTTCAACGGTTTTTGTAGTGTCCTACAAAGAAAAAAAGTTGGATGGCCGCAGTAAGCTTGCCAAATTACTAAAGGAGAAGGCAGAACTACTGACAACGAAAAAAATGTATGACAACCAGTTGCCGGAATGGACGAGTGAACTGGTGAAGTCAAAAGGATTTACTATTTCAAACAAAGCCCTTGTATTGCTGGTTGATCATACAGGCAATGATCTTAGCCGGATTGACAATGAAATTGACAAACTTTTGATAAACCTGGGCACTCGTAAGAATATTACAGAGGATGATATTGAGCAATTTGTGGGGATTAGCAAGGAATACAACGTATTTGAATTGCAGGATGCCTTGGCTAAAAAGGACCTGGGAAAGGCTTTGTTGATCATACAATATTTTGGAAGCAACCCCAAAGCTGCGCCCATTCAGCTCGTATTGCCGGCCTTGTATAATTTTCTAAGCAAAGTTTATATGCTTTTTGGCTTGGTTGGCCAGGACGAAAAGTTCCTTGCCACCAGCATTGGCGTCAACCCTTTTTTTATAAAAGATTATATTCTTGCCGCCAAAAACTATAATTCTGAAGGCATTGAGGCTGCCCTGTTATTATTGCATGAATATAATCTGAAAAGCATCGGAATAAATAGTGTTGCAATGGAGGAGTCTTCTCTTTTGAAGGAGATGATTTTTAAAATGATGATTTAAATCTGCCAGACCATCAAAGCCTCTTTTTTATCNNAACCTTAAGGACCTTCCCATAAATATCCCCCCTAAAATCAAAAATATTGACCTCAATGGTTCTTTGGGCCCCCTCGATGGTCGGGCGGATGCCTATATTCATCATGCCTTTCAGTAGCTTAGCTTCATCAGGCTTTAAATTTTTTATTTCACATTCAACAGCATACACGCCATTGCCCGGTATCAGTTTCTCCTCATCCTGAATTTTCAAATTCGCAGTGGGATAGCCAATCGTTCTTCCCAGTTTATTTCCTTCCATGATCCGGCCTTCAAAAAAAAAGGAATATCCTAATAATTCGTTTGCAATACCAATATCGGCATTTTCAATTGCATCCCGGATCCGGGTAGAGCTAACCGATATCGAATTGAGAACATGTACCGGAATTTCCTTCAAGACATATCCAAAGGTTTCACTAAGCTTCTCGAGCAGGTGATAATCCCCTTCGCGCCCTTTTCCAAAACGATGATCATAACCGATAATGATTGTATGGGGATGAAATTTTTCTATAAGAAATTCCTGCACGTATTGGTCGCAGGTCAATCGTGAAAATTCCTCAGTAAAAGGAACGATGGCAAGATGATCAATTCCCTGGCGGGTCAGTAACTCTATTTTTTCCTCCAGCGTATTGATCAATCTTATTTTTTTATCTGAGGACCCGATTATTTTGCGGGGATGGGGGTCGAAAGTGATAATAACCGTTTCACCCCGGATTGCGATAGCTTCATCCTTTAGTTGCTGAATAATTTGTTGGTGACCGGTATGAACCCCGTCAAATGTACCGATCGTAATAACAGCCTTCCGGAACTGTGGCAAATGATCTATCAGTTTGTGCACTTTCATAATAAAGGATTGCGAAAATACAATAACAAGGTGGAAAGTCGGATTTTCGGTCTTTCCGGCATAATCATTTAGCTTTGCGGCTTCAAATCTCCATCCCAGATGTCATTATACAGCCAGCGTGGCGTTTCAGCTCAAAAAGAAGAGGTTCATAAGGCTACAGAAAAACTAGACAAGGGGTTGTATACCCACGCATTTTGCAAGATATTTCCGGACTGGTTGGGTGGGGATCCTGATTGGGTAAACCTGATGCATGCGGACGGTGCGGGCTCCAAAAGCATTCTGGCATATTTGTATTGGAAAGAAACAGGCGATATTTCCGTTTGGAAAGGAATTGCAAAAGATGCCATTGCAATGAACCTGGATGATTTATTATGTGTGGGCATTTTTAATAATTTATTGTTTTCCTCCACCATTGACCGAAATAAGAAAATTATTCCGGGTGTAGTACTGGAAGCTATAATCAACGGTTCACAGGAATTTTTTGACGATCTAAAATCATTCGGGGTAAATATTCATTATTTGGGGGGCGAAACTGCCGACGTGGGAGATATTGTGCGGTCAATCGCCGTAAATGGAACCATGACCGCCCGTTGGCCAAAAAACAAGCTTATCAGCAATGAAAAAATTCAGCCGGGGGATGTAATTGTCGGATTGGCAAGTTTTGGTCGGGCCAATTACGAAAACGAATACAATAGCGGTATCGGAAGTAACGGCCTGACAAGTGCGAGGCATGACCTGCTGGATAAAACCTACGGAACAAGGTTTCAAGAATCTTACGATACTTCCCTTGAACCAGGGGTTGTTTATATAGGATCACATCGAATGACAGAAGAGATAACTGTCGGACATCGGGGAAAACTGGAACAAATGTCAATTGGAAAGCTTTTATTAAGCCCAACAAGAACCTATGCCCCCATAATGAAGTCATTGCTCGAAAACCACTTTGAGGATATCCATGGCCTGATCCATTGCAGTGGTGGGGGACAGACCAAATGCCTGAACTATTTGCCGGGCAATTACAGGATAATTAAAGACAACCTATTCAAGCCCCCATTTATTTTTGAACTGATACAGGAATCCTCCCATGCAGATGACCGTGAAATGTACCAGGTATTCAATATGGGACACCGTCTTGAAATCTTTACAAAACCGACTTCCGCAAACGCCGTCATCGCCCTTGCAGAACGTTCAGGGATCGAAGCACAGGTGGTTGGTAGGGTAGAGGCTTTTCACAAAAAGGAATTGATCCTGAAATTTAGTAATAATGAAATAATTTATTAGCTGCCAAATTTTTTGTAAGTATCCATCCGGGTAGTAACCATTCTGCATTATAATCGCATAATACACTTCTTATTTTCATTTGATTATTCACTTATCCAAAAGAAATAGTGATAGATCAGGAATTATAATTCCCCAAATTCCAAACTTGATCCTTCGAAATTGAGACTCTATTTTTGGATAAGCAAATTAAGCTTGGCAGTTTTATTTAATTATCCCCTATATAATTTGAGGTTAATAATTTGTATCATACGATCCTTTCAACTTACCCAGTATCCTGCAACAATTTTTTCAAACCTAGGTCATTGTTTAGAAATAAAAAATCCTCCTGGCAAAGCAGGAGGACCCTCAAAAATTGAACAAATTTTATTATTGAGGTTCCAACCTGAATTTTATGGGTTGAATCTTGTATGATCTAACTATGTGCCCACTTTGAACGGCAGGTATCCATTTACCACTGTTCTGAACGGCCCTGATAGCTTCTTCCTTTAATTCTGAAGGACCACTCATGGCTTCAACCTCACTTACGTTGCCTTCTTTGTCGATTAAGAATTTAATGAGTACATCACCTTGTATTTCATTATCGATTGCCTTCTGTGGATATTTTAGGTTATTATTAAGGTAAGCTGCCCAGCCCTTTTGGGAGCCCGGAAATTCAGCCTCAACTTCTACTTTCGTGAAGGTTTTCTCATACTGAGGATCGGCCAAGGTATTTTTTTGGTCTCTGGTACATGTGCAAAATAGAGTAATCAGCAAAGGTGATATCATTAATTTGCGCAAAAAAGGAAATCGGGCATTCTTAAATTGTGTAAGCATGATTATTCTACGTTTTATTTGATTGTGAAAAAAATAATTGTGGATGTAGGCTTGTTTGACTACGGCAGACTGCCAGACGAGTAATTCTGCGTATTCGAATTTGTCGTTTCCTGAAATTGCGTATTGGTCAGCAAGAAATTCATGAGTGGTCTTACTCTCCTTCTTGGCGAGGTAAAAAAAAGGGTTAAACCAAAAAAGAATGGTCGACAATTCCATCAATAGGATATCTATAGAATGTTTTTCCCTGACATGGTACATTTCATGCCTAAGTATCTGTTGCCCCTTGGCGCTGGAAATATCCAATTCAAGGTTCCAGAAAATTCGTTTAAAAAAGGAAAATGGGGTTCCAGGTTCTGCTGTTTTATAAATTTTCCCCTCCCCGATTTTTTCATAGGCATTTCCCCTAATTATCTTCCTGATATAATTCAGAGATGAAAGAAAACGGGAAAGGGGAACGAGTGCAACAATAATATACAGTAGCAAGGCCATAGCTTGCCAGGATAGAAAATTAAATAGAATGTGCCTTCGGGGTGTAATGGTGATAGCATCCTCCCAATCCCATATCTTCATTGCAGAAAATAATTTGATACGGGAATCCATTCCATTTATTCCTGGTAGGTAAATGTGGACCAAGGGCAAAATTGCGGAAATAAATACGATCCCGATTAAATAGAACCGGTTGTAAAAATGGAATGGCTGATTACGGAGAAACACACAATAATAACCATAGAGAAACCCGGAAATGACAATCATCTTGCTGAGATAGACTATAAAAATCATGGCTGTGCATTTTTGGATGATTTAATTTGCTGCATCAATTCTTCGAGTTCCTGCAAGCTCAATTTGTTATCGTTGACAAATTGTGATACCAGTTTTGCGGGGGAGCCTTCGAAGTAACCTTTCACCAGTTGGTTGATACTCTTTTTACCATATTCTGTTTTACTTATTTTGGCCCTGTATAGATTATTCCTGCCTTGGACTTCATATTCCACAAATCCCTTTTCTACCAATATTTTCAGGATAGTTGCAGTGGTGTTGGAATGGGCTTTCGGTTCAGGGCTGGCATCAACTATTTCCTTTAAAAAGCCTTTTCCGAGCTTCCAAACTACCTGCATTACTTGTTCTTCAAC
>PLCH01000250.1 GCA_003135585.1 Chitinophagaceae bacterium | reverse complement strand
AAATCACATTATCCCAGGTGGTTCCCAATTGTGGGCGGTGATGATTTTGAATTCTTCGCCCCGGTTTTCAACATAGCTGACGCCTCTATTTCAATAGGAGTGATTGCAATATTAATATTTCAAAAGAAATTTTTCAAAACCCACCCGTCCGGCCAGCAGCAAAATGCGCTTGAAACCGATCCCGGAGTCAACGACAGGGTTGAAGTATTATAGACAGCCTTTTTTATTTTTGCATTTTTAGTACCTGCCGGGTAATGGTTTTATCGGTATAGCGTGTCTGCAAGATGTAGGAACCGCTTGAAAGTATTCCCAGCTGATAAATCTGTATGCTGTTCCATCCCGCATTTACAGGCTGTTTCTCCTGTTTGATGACTCTTCCATAGATGTCGACCAGGGTAAATAGGGCAACCCCTTTTTCTGGGACCGTCAGGTCAAAAGAAATCATCTCATTAAAAGGATTCACCAGCGATTTCATGTCAAAATTGATGGTTGAATTACTTAAAACTACAATCTTACTATACTNNATATTGATCCTGTAATAGGTTTGGCCGGAAACGGGTTTCGGATCTGTGAAATTATAGGAAGAACCGGATGACTGAAAGGCATCTCCGGCGACAGTACCAATCGTTTCGTATGCAGAATGGCCATCGCTGCGCTCAATAATGTATTTAATATTTCCGGTTTCATTAGAACTCCGCCAGTCGAGGAGNNATCCAAAACTATACTGGTTGGCAAGGTTATATTGCAATTGATGGCTCGCACAATCTTAAGATTGGTTGCCTTATAAGAGCAATTGGCGCTAGAAAGGTTTGCCACTGTGCTTGCAAGGGTTAGCCTATACATTATCATAGCATCCGTAAGGTTTAACCTGTAATAACGGCTAACCATGTATTCATACTGACCCGAAATCGGATTGAAAATGGGGATCGAAGAACCTGTGGGAGCCTGGCCGGCCGTATCAATCCCGGGCGATATCCAGGTCAGGCCACCGTCAATGCTTTTTTCAATTTTCCATTCCGTATAATTATTAAAAAATGAACTAACCTTAAAGCGAACAGTATCATCTGCCCCCTGGCAGAGAGTATCCGGTTTATTGGGTGTCAGACTTATATCGGGCGAACAACTCGCTACCCCAATATCGTCAATGGCCCAGTCATTGCCACCCCCGCCGGGAGCGTTGTTGTGAACATGTATGATCATGCTGGTCTGCGCTGGACCTGTCAGGTAAGTAAATCCTTTCTTGATCCATTTACCTGTATACGGGATATTTCCTGTCGTATAATAATCAATTCCATTAATATTAAAAGTCATGTTTGTTNNGTTGGTATATAACCTGCACCCTGGGAGGCCCCTTTACCGTTTACATCGCATCCGCATTTAGAACAAATATTTCTGAACCAGGCGGAATATTCATAATAGGTGTTGGGACACAAATTGCTTACCGTATCCAGAAAGGCAGTGTCTGTTTTGTAAGAGGAATTGATCACTAACATATACCCGCCGGTACCATTTACCGTATCAGTTGCCGGGTTACCCGCAGTCGGGCTGACGGCTCCTGTATGATCCCCGATAATATCCCACACACCGAAAACCCTGTGCGAAGGGATAGAAGGGTCGGGGTAAGCCCAGCTGTTGCTGGTCGAATAGCCCGCTCCATTGGTGCTTGTATTATTAGATACACCATAATAATAGTCGTTTGGCATATTAGCTAAAAAATTGGTATAAGTATAACTCGCAGGAACTTTGCTGGAAGGATACCTGTTTTTATTTTTTCCCGAACCGAAGGTGCCTCCGAATTCAGATATAATGGCATTCGTACCCACCGTATTTTTGCACATTCCATAGTTCTTATATACCATAACATTATCTGAATTGAAATTAATGGATCTTAGGGAGCCGCCAGATGGGTAATAAGTGAAATTTCCGTTGCCTAAAATAATGGTTGAGCCATAGCCGGCAGTGACTACAATCCTGTATGAGGCTACCATAATACAGGTCCCTCCAAAAAAAGAAGGCTTGTCCGTATTCTGAATTCTACCCCTCCTGGATGCTGTGGCAGTAGGAGCCGCATTATAGCCCATATTAATCTGAATATTGCTGCCGGAAATCCATCCTGGGTCATCCCCCGGAACATCGGTAAACGCTTTAAATATCTTGCCCTCGTTGGTCAGAATAGCCAAAGTGCCCGGTAAATAAAGAGTACCCGCCGGAATTGCATCAAAAAAGGCGCAACTATCGGCAAAAGAGTTGGCACCTCCCAATTTGACAACAAAGGTTGCCCTTATCTCCAGGGTATCCCCTGGTTCGACTGTACCCCCGATCGTTCCCTTGGTAACGTTAATATAACTTTTACCGTAGTCAACAATTGGCTGGGAGTGAACCGAAAAACTAATCAGGAAAAGAAGCGTGCAAAGGACATAAGCTTTAGAGCTTATGTATGCATGGATGGTTTTGGTTAAATAGGAGTTGGTTGTTTTCACGGATTTTGGATTCTTTGAGTTAATTAAATCCCAATTGAATCAGGAATAAAGTTACAAATCGCTTTTAGCTCCATCAATCGTCAAAATACCATCTTGCTTGGGGAGTTTTCCTATTTTGGCTTCAAAGGTTCTTTATTACCTTGCTATTTAATGGAATAGCTAAATCCTTGACGGAATGCAGTGGAATTTAATATTCTAAAGCGTTCATAATCAAAATAATACATTTGGTCAGGCAGATTGAGGCTACCCTAAAATCCAGTTATCCAATGAAAAAACTCCAACTGCTTGTACCAGTGCTGATTGTCCTTACAAGCGCTTGTTTTTCCCAGGTAATGACGATTAATAATCAAACTTTTAAGATTGATACCCTATATCCATTGTTCGACATCCCTTCCCATAACAGGGGTTTGAGTTTTCCTTGGGAACTAACCTATGGACCAGATGATTCTCTATGGGTCACCGAGGCCCATGGATATAAGATCTGGAAGATTCACCCAGGGAACAAAGGCAACAGGGTTCTGGCGGACCTTAACAATTTGAAGAACTTTGATTATTTCAAAATGCCGAATTCTTATCCCGCGCCCCAGGGCGGGCTCATGGGTTTAGCCATTCATCCTCAATTTCTTACAGGCAGCCCTTATGTTTACCTGGCCCTGGTTTATTATGTCTATCCAATTACCGGGTCCCCTAATAATAACAGTTGTGCGGGAAGTGGGAGTGCGACGCCTCAGCCTTGTTACTATAAGACAAAAATCCTCAGGTACACCTATAATTTAGCCACCAATTCCCTCAATAACAATCCGGATATCATATTAGATAACCTTTCGGGTAGCAATGACCATAATTCAGGCCGGTTGAAAATCAGCCCTTTCCAGGAGCCGGATGGTAATTATCATTTGTATTATACGATTGGAGACCAGGGGGCAGGCCAGTTCAACAATGCCTTCAGGACCAATAATGCGCAAAATCCTGATATTTACGAGGGTAAAGTCCTTCGACTGAATACAGAACCGGATACGGATGCAGCGAATCCTTTGGATCCATTTAACATGTGGATACCTAATGACAATCCGTTTACCAACTCAATTACCGGTTACCGAACTGCTGTTTTCAGCTATGGACACAGGAATAGCCAGGGCCTTGTATGGGCCAATATACTCGGAAGCTGGAAACTTTACAATTCAGAACATGGTGACAAGTCGGACGACGAGGTCAATATTATACAGGCAGGAAAGAATTATGGCTGGCCCAAGGTCTCCGGTTTATGCGATAATAATTATGAAGATACGACCGGGACCCCCAGTCTCCATAATCATTTTCTGGCATCTCAAAGGGTCGGACGGGAAGATACTTTTTGTTTGAGCAAGAATGTTGTGGAACCTATATTTTCATTTTTCAACTGGGCTGGCACCGCCATACCGGATAGTACCACCAGTAATTATACCTGGCCAACCATCGCTCCATCAAGCATTGATTATTATAAAAATAATTATATACCAGGTTGGAACAATTCCTTACTGGTTACTTCCCTGANNGGACCATGTTGACAGCACAAGTTCGCCCAACCTGGCCGATACTATTCCTTATTTACATGGCTACCGGATAAGGGATATGGCTATCGCACCTACCGGAGACACCATTTTCCTGGCCATCGATAGTACAGGTTCCACTTCTGGTCCAACAGGGGGCTTTACGGGGAATCAGGCGCCGACCAAGACACCTGGTTATATTTTGCGAATGGTTTATTTGCAGACGCTACCATTGGAAGAAAATGTTGTACCAGCCAAACCGGTCAACAACAGAACTTCCATACTAGTCTATCCAAATCCAGCCTCAAAATACTTGAATGTCTTATGCCAGAGGGGTTTGCGTAAACCCTTAACCTGCCTTATGTACGATCTGTCGGGAAGAACACTTTTGCAACAGACCACAGACAAGGATAATTTCTCCCTAGACCTGGGGAATATGAGGCCCGGACTCTACATATTCAAATTATACAGTGGTTATGGGACAAATATCACCACTGAAAAAATAATCGTTCGCTAAGATAATCGCTAATCTATTTTTCCAACCATCTTGGCTGGATCCACACATTGATCAAACTCTTCAGGTGTCGTATACCCTAATTTGACTGCCATCTCCTTTAAGGTGGTGCCTTCTTTGTGTGCCTTCTGGGCTATTTCGGCAGCTTTGTAATATCCGATTTTTGTATTCAGTGCAGTAACCAGCATCAAGGAATTATTGACATGTTTTTTGATATTGGCTTCAATCGGTTTAATTCCTATCGCACATTTTTCATTGAAACTGGTGCATCCATCCCCTATCAGCCTGGCACTATGCAAGAAATTATAGATCATCATCGGTTTAAATACGTTCAATTCAAAATGACCTGTTGCGCCTCCAATGTTTATGGCAACATCATTGCCCATCACCTGTGCAGCAATCATCGTCAATGCTTCGCATTGCGTGGGATTAACTTTACCCGGCATTATTGAAGAACCGGGCTCATTGTCAGGGATAAAGATTTCACTTATCCCACTCCGTGGACCTGAAGACAGCATCCGGATATCGTTGGCAATCTTCATCAGGCTCACCGCCACCGTTTTAAGAGCTCCGTGAGTTTCAACAATGGCATCATGGGCTGCAAGCGCTTCAAATTTATTTTCCGCTGTAATAAAAGGAAGTCCGGTAAGTTGGGCAATTTTATTTGCCACATTTTCTGCATAGCCCTCCGGCGTATTTATACCTGTACCTACTGCGGTACCTCCTAAAGCAAGTTCTGACAAATGGGACAATGTGTTCCTGATCGCTCTCAACCCGTGATCCAATTGGGATACATATCCGCTGAACTCCTGGCCGACGGTGAGAGGAGTAGCATCCATAAAATGTGTCCTGCCGATTTTAACAACCTTCTTATACGCCCTGCTTTTTTCAGCAAGCGTATTTCTAAGCTTTTCGATGCCCGGTAGGGTGGTATTTTCCAGTATCCGGAATGCGGCAATATGCATGGCTGTTGGGAAGGTGTCATTGGAAGATTGCGATTTGTTGACATCGTCATTCGGATGAAGAATCTTGTCTTTATCCGTCAGCTGGCCTCCTTTGATCACATGCCCCCGATAGGCTATCACTTCGTTGACGTTCATATTACTCTGGGTACCGCTGCCAGTCTGCCACACAACCAGAGGAAAATAGGCATCGAGTTTGCCTTCGAGTATTTCGTCACATACCTGTCCTATAAGATCAGCCTTTTCCTTTGCCAACACACCCGCCTCAAAATTGGTCTGGGAAGCTGCTTTTTTTAAAAAGGCAAATGCCCGGATGATCTCTATGGGCATTTTATTTATGTCCTGTGCAATTTTGAAATTTTCAATACTTCGCTGGGTCTGAGCCCCGTAGTAAGCATTTGCGGGCACTTTTATTTCACCCATTGTATCCTTTTCAATCCTATATTCCATGGTATGCTTTTAGATGGTCAAAATTAGGTGATATGTGCGAAGGAATTCCTATTTTAACGGCTGAAAACCTTGCAATGAAGCTATCCTTTTTCTTTTATCTTTTGTGCAGTTGCTTTTGTTCATTGTCATGGGCTCAAGGATTGCTTCCGGTTTATAGGGATGAGATGGAAGCGTCCGTAAGACAGGACTGGCTTATTCGTGCTGTCCATTTAAGGTCAACTGTCTTTCGCAGCTCGGACAGTAAATTTATTGTCCTCTCAAATGGTCTAATTAAAAGAGTCTTCAGGCTTGGGGCGAATTTGGCTTGTACAGATTTCAAAAATTTGAGTTCCGGAGAACAGTTGCTTCGAAGTGTAAAGCCGGAGGCCCGGATAACAATCAACGGAAAAGACTATAATATTGGCGGCGTATTCGGGCAAAAGGAAAATGCTTATTTGAGACCAGAATGGTTGGATAGCATGAAAAGAAATCCTAATGATTTTGTATATGCAACCTATAATATAAAACCAATCGTTCCCTATCTCAGGTGGAAACCCGGGACATGGGCAATGAACCATCAGCAACCCAGGGGTTTGGAGATTTCATTTACCTATCATTCATCAGCGCCTGGATTGGAAGGCACCATTGTTCAGGTGCATTATGAATTATATGACGGAATACCGCTGATCTGCAAATGGCTATCGGTTCTTTATAATGGCAAGGAGGTGATTAAATTAGACCGGGTTGTAAATGAGATTCTTGGCATCCCTGAGGAGGAAAGCGCTGTAGTCGGAACCGCTGACCAAATGAAAAAACCTCACGGGATTTATGTGGAAACCAATTATGCGTTCAACAATTCAATGCGTTATGATATTTCAGATCAAACAATGCACTGGAAAACGGACAGCGATTATACTTCACAGGTAAATTATAATTTTCAGACTCCCTGCGTGCTGGAAGTTTATACCGAAAAGGGACCCGGCATTGAATTACGAAAAGGCGGAATATTTAATTCGATCCGGACCTATGAATTATTATTGGATGGCTATGACCGTGAGAGAAGGGGGCTGGCTGTAAGGAGAATGTATTCTACCATTGCACCCTGGACGACACAGAATCCAATTTTCATGCACCTCGTCAGCCAAAATGATGAGGAGGTAAAAACGGCTGTTGATCAGTGTGCAGCGACTGGTTATGAAGCACTGATCTTGAGCTTCGGGAGTCATTGTAATATAGAAGATACATCAGAAGCCAATGTTTTAAAATGGAGGTCGCTGGCCGAGTACGCCCGCGGCAAGCAAATTCTTATGGGGGGATATTCCCTTTTTAGCAGCAGGCAGATCAGTAAAGAAGATGATGTTATTGATCCGGTCACCCTACAACCGGATGGAGCTGCATACTTCGGTCATGCTCCCTGCTTTGGAAGCAATTGGGGACTGGCTTATCTTGAAAAAATTAAATGCTTCCTTTCAAAAGCGCGGTTCGCAATTTTTGAAAATGACGGNNGTGCATCAACTACTCATCCGGGGCATAGGGGTTTGGATGATTCCCAGTGGAAACAGATGGAGTTACAAAAGAGTTTGTACCATTGGTGCAATGAACAGGGGATTTATGTCAACGCGCCCGATTGGTACTTTTTGGATGGTACCAATAAAATTGCCTTGGGTTACCGGGAGTCCAATTACTCCCTGCCGCGGGAACAACAGATAATCCTGAATAGACAGAATATATTTGACGGAACCTGGGAGAAAACGCCTTCTATGAGCTGGGGTTTTGTGCCCTTGACAAAATACCAGGGAGGAGGACCGGAAGCAATCTTGGAGCCATTACAGGATCATTTGAAGGAGTATGAAGAATTGATGATTCAGTATTACGGCGCCGGAATACAGGCCTGTTACCGTGGACCGAGATTATATGATACCGAGAAAACAAAAAACCTCGTATCAGCTATGATAAAATGGTATAAAGAGTATAGGCATATTCTCAATTCGGATATTGTTCATCTTAGACGGGCTGACGGCAGGGATTGGGACGGATGGCTGCACGTGAACCCCCAACTGAAAACAAAGGGAATGCTTTTTCTTTTTAATCCGTTAATGCAAAGGATTTCGCGCACAATCAGTATTCCACTATACTATACAGGACTAAACACCAAAGCCATCCTAAAAAATAAAAACCATTCATCAAAGATTTATAAATTAGACAGGAATTATAATATACGGCTCAGTTTTACGATTGAACCGGAAAGCTATACCTGGTTCACTATTGAATAAGCATGCGTTACCTACAAACTTTGTGTGACTTTTATTGCGAAAAGGATTGTCGGAAGTGCAAATCCCAGAGAGTAGGTGTGGATGGGGGTAGCTTTCCCTTGACGAAAGGTTATAAATGCGGGTTAATTCAGGAAAGCAACGATGGTTTTTTTTGGCAGGGGGAATAGATTATTGAGTAAGGTATTTGAATAATATTTCTGAATCGGCATCTATCGCCTTAACGGCTGTCTTTGCATTTTCTAGATTCTTTGGTGACCTACCCACTCACACAAATCGATGAGTGGGCTTCTTC
>PLCH01000258.1 GCA_003135585.1 Chitinophagaceae bacterium | reverse complement strand
ACCATATCCCGGTCTATTTGATGGTTTCAGGAATATATCTGGTATTGTATGCGGTCCTGACAAACTGGAGATTCAGAAAAAGTGATTTATAATAATTTTTTGAACCTATGCTAAAGAAAATATGGGTTGCAGGATTGATCACCCTTACAACTTTTCAAAGTTTTGGGCAGGATATTCAGACGACGATTAAGACCCAGGCCCTAGATATGGCAAGAGCGCTGATAAGAAATGATTTTAATGCGTTTTCGAAATAC
The DNA here is from genome assembly GCA_003135585.1 of Chitinophagaceae bacterium. GTDB lineage: Bacteria > Bacteroidota > Bacteroidia > Chitinophagales > Chitinophagaceae > Puia. Next base: position 7,618 of record PLCH01000258.1, on the reverse strand, counting down.
ATTCATCCTGCTATTCTGGAAATGGCAGGTGGCAGGGAGAAATTAAAGAATGATATGGACTCGGCAAATTCAGCTATGAAACAGTTCGGGGTTCAATTTAAGAAAATACTGATCGGTAATCCGGGGGGGGTCATTTCCTATCAAAATCAACTGCAGTGTGTGGTTCCGGAAAATACCGATATGCTTACACCCATGGGGGAGATAAATCTGGAAACCTCTTTAATTGCGATATCAGCCGATCAGGGGAAAAACTGGTATTTCATTGATACCAATGTGTATAGAGTGGATAAGCTGAAAAAAGTTTTGCCTGGCTTAAGCCCCGGCCTTGTAATCCCTGCGCAAAAACAGCCAGAAATCACCCCGAACCGATAGCCATAGAAATTTTTTTTGGGTTTATTTTGTCAGATTTTGTAGCGCTGCTTCAACACCGGGATATAAAAACTGGAAACCAGTTTCATGAAGTTTTTGAGCGCTTACCTTTGTACTCTTCAAAACCTCAATGCTCATTTCACCCAATAATAATTTTAGTACAAAGGGGGGAATGAACAAGGGAATATAAAATCTACCCTTTAGTTCCCTTGCCAGTTCAATCGTCAATCTTTTATTATTAACACATTGGGGTGCAACCGCGTTGTAAACGCCGCGCCAGTTTTCATTTCGAATCGCTTCTAGATATATCCTGCATAAATCATCTATATGTATCCAGCTTATTACCTGTTTGCCGTTTCCTAAAATGGCGGCGATGCCAAGCTTTACCGGTTTTTTGAATTCAGGCAATGCACCGCCCTGCGTACTCAGCACAATTCCGGTTCTAATCGNNCCTTTCATCTCCCTCCCCATACCAACCGATGGCAGATGCGCTCACAACGGCCCTGACTGCGTTGGGAATTTCCCGCAAAGATTTTACAAGCAATTGACTGCTCCGGATTCGGCTTGATCTTATTTCCTTCTTGCGGTCATCACTCCATCGCTTGTCCGCAATTCCTGCGCCGGCTAAATGAATTATATAATCTGATTGCTCAATAGCATCCCTGTCTATAGCCTGCTCTTCAATATTCCAATGAGCAAATTGAATTTCGTGGCCCGGCCCTCCTGAAATATCCTTTGGCGGGGCGGCAATTGAAGGTTTGCGGCTTAGAATGGTTACCTGGTATCCTTTTTCAATCAGAACTTTTGAGAGGGCTTTGCCGATTAACCCAGTTCCGCCAGTTATAAGAATTTTCTCCATTGCCGGAATAATATTTTCGGATTAAAGGTATAAGATTATAAAGAGAAAAAATCCCCCCGGAAACGAAGGGATTTCTACAACTAAAAACAAACATTGATTCTAAAGGTAAGCCAAGGGCTAGTCTGGCTTTTTCCCATCCAAAAAAGTATTTATCGTGCTGATCTCAGATTGATTATTTCCGTCAGATTTGACTTCGTAGCTGCTGTAAAAATTTTCTACGTTGGAGATGGTATTGTACAATTCCAAATTACGGCGGATGTAGGCCGGCACTGTTTCAAACTCGTTATTCGGATCCGCAGCATTGATATTGAATGACAGGTTGTGCAACTTGTTAATTCGTTCTGCTGCACGGCGTCTTTGTTCTTCAGCTTCGTCCTGCATTGCAGGTTCCTCAGCAGGTGATTCCGCCATAGATAGATATTGAGGTTGGTGGGCCCGAGGCTCATCCGCCGTTGGAATTTGCTCTTTAAAAACCAGCTGCATATCTTGAGAAGGGTCTTCTTCCCTCAATGGATTAACAGCAGCCGTTTTAGAGACAGGTTCATTCACAGGTATTTGTTCCGGGCTGGATTTCTTTTCAGACGATGGTTCTTCTGCATAGATATTGGATGGCCTTGCAAGGTATCCTCCCGACACTGCAGATGCCGGTGAATTTTTTTCAATATTTACTAATGGAATATTATCTTCTCGCTTAGAAATAGCTTGCTGCGAAAGTATCCATTCTGTATTGGCTTCCCTTTCTTTTTTCTCCACCAGGTTTTCAACAGTATTTTTACTAGGATCCTCATTCGTAAAAAGCACATGGGGAGAAGAACCCCGCGATAGAACAGCTTCCACCAACTTTGGCTGCAGCTCTTCCCGTAATGCGGCTTCTTCCTGTAACACTTCTTCTTTCTTTTGTATTTCAGGGATCTGAACAGATTTTTTTTGCAAGTTATCTTCTGCAGCTGCCGTGCTTAAAATCATTACAATCTTTTCCTCTTTTTTAGGCCCGCTGCTTTGATTTTCTTTTCTAACAAACGGATCTTTATATTCAAACCCTGTTGCGATCAGGGTTATCCCAATTTTAGCATTGAGACCGTTGTCATATCCCAATCCAAGAATGATATCCGTATTCTCACCTGTCTGGCTGATCAGATGATTCTGAATGACCTCTACTTCATCCATCGTAAACTCATGGTCGCCTTCAGCGGAATTTATATTAATCAGGATCCATTTGGCCCCCCTGATATCATTATCATTTAACAACGGTGAGTTCAGTGCTTCTTCAATTGCCCTCTGGGCGCGGTTTTCCCCTTCTATTGCTGCGCTTCCGAGTATGGCGACCCCTCCGTTACGCATGACGGTGCAGACATCGGCAAAGTCGACATTGATCTGACCGGTACTATTGATAACATCCGTAATGCATTTTGCTGCAGTTGCCAGAACATTATCGGCTTTAGCAAAAGCTTCCTTCATTTTGAGATTACCAAACTGATGACGAAGTTTGTCGTTGCTGATCACCAGAAGCGTGTCGACGTATTGCTTCAGCATCATGATTCCTTCTTCAGCCTGCAATTGTCTTTTCTTTCCCTCGTAAGAAAATGGAGTAGTTACGATACCTACCGTCAGGATACCCAGGTCTTTACAGATTTTCGAGATGATAGGCGCCCCACCGGTACCGGTACCGCCGCCCATACCTACTGTGATAAAAGCCATCTTCGTGTTTACTTCAAGGATATTCTTGATCTCCTCAAGGCTTTCTTCCGTTGCCTGCCTTCCGATATCCGGATTGGCACCTGCCCCCAGACCCTGTGTCAGATGGGGGCCTAATTGTATTTTGTTTGGTACACGGCTTTGGGCGATGGCCTGGGCGTCCGTGTTGCAGATAATAAAATTGACTCCCTCAATATTCTGGGCAAACATGTGGTTAACCGCATTGCTGCCTCCGCCCCCTACTCCAATTACTTTGAGTATGGATGACTTCTCTTTTGGCAAATCAAAATGAATCATAATAATAAGTATTATTCCTATCTGACCCTCTCTACCAGCACTTGTACATCCCTAAACCAGCAGGAAAGAAAAACAGGAGATTTTAAAAAACGGGTTAGTATATCTAGAGAACTTTTATTAATTATCAGTTTTATCAGCCATTCTACATGGCATGATCCTCTTCTTCCTTAAATAGATCGATAATGCCGTCTTTGAATTTTCCCCAAAAATCTTTTATCCCATTTCGGTTTCTCACTTTTTCTTCCTGACTCATTTCTTCCGAGATCATTACTTCTGCTGCAGATTCGGTTTTTTTCAAGTTGTCCGGAACTTCAATCTCCACATGGTTTTGTTCAAATTGCTTGCGGTTATGTTCATAATCACTGTAGCCTTTCAGGATCAGGCCTATGCATGTAGAATAAGTGGGTTTTGCCAGTTCTTCAATATGCCCCGAAGTCAAATGTTCAGTTGGATAACCAATCCTCGCATTCAAACCTGTTACATATTCTGTCAACTGGATCAGATGTTTCAATTGTGAACCTCCGCCTGTCAACACAATCCCGCCGTTCAACATTTTATTGTCCAAACCAACCTGTTTCAAATGGTAGGTTACAAAATCCATAATTTCGTTCATACGGGCCTGAATGATATTGGCCAGATTTTTTACACTGATTTCCTTCGCGGGCATGCCACGCAAGCCCGGTATGGTAATGAATGCATTTGCTTTGGCTTCGTTTGACAAGGCGGATCCAAATTGGACCTTCATTTGTTCAGCCTGCGTTTTCAATACGCCCAAACCCGTTTTGATATCGTTGGTTATATTTTCTCCGCCAAAAGGTATTACCGCCGTATGTTTCAGAATTCCTTCATAAAAAACTGCCAGATCAGTGGTTCCGCCGCCGATATCTACAATGGCAACGCCGGCTTCCAGGTCTTCCTGTCCCATTACCGCAGATGCAGAGGCCAATGGTTGCAAAACCAGATCTTTGGTGATAAGACCGCTTTTTTCAACTGCCCGGTTGATATTCTTGATAGCATTTTTATCGCCGGTGATGATGTGAAAATTTGCTCCCACCTTCACCCCCCCATACCCTATGGGGCTGATAATATTTTGAAAATTGTCGACTGTGAACTCCTGTGGGATAACGTCAATGATCTGGTCCCCTGCAGGAATATAAGTTTTATATTGATCTGACACCAACTGGTCAATCTCACGCTGCGTAATTTCATCTTCAGTCGTCTGCCGGACAATATCCCCACGGGTCTGCAAACTTTTTATGTGATGACCTGCAATCCCCACATAAACTTCATTTATCCCTAAGTTCGGATTGGAGGCATAGCAATTATCCAATGCCATTTTGATCGCCTTTATGGTCTCATCAATATTAAGTACCTGACCGTGTTTGACGCCATTGGAATTAGCGCGGCCAAAGCCGAGTATCTCCAGTTTTCCGTATTCATTTTTACGACCGGCAATGGCTGCAATCTTGGTTGTACCAATGTCCAGTCCAACAATAATGGGTTGTTCGTGATTCATGGTTTGGTTTATTTNNCAGGGATCTTTACCGAGCTGCGGGCAGCTTTTAGGGTTTTCGGGTGAACGGTCGGGTGGGTCTGGTCACTGTCATCTTTATCAGCCACCAGGTCATAATTTGTTAAAGTCTGTTCCGTAACCGTATTCCGCTCCAGGGGTTGCACGTTTTGCTGGTGAATCGTATCGACTTCTAATTTCTGTGCGGACCTTATTAACTGTTCGATATTCCGGACAGGCTGTCCGGCATCGATCTTTGTACCGTTTGTTCCTTTTTTTGTGCCTATCACCTGCCCGGAATATTGTACATCCACTCTGCAATATTTGTCAAACCCCGTCCTTGCCATGACTTCCTTATAAAAAACGAAAAGGCGGTGAAATTTTTTTACACAATCATTGCCATCCCCAAATTCGACAAGATGATTTCCCACCACCGGGACTATCTCAAATTTTTTTCCTGTTGTGATATCTATCTGTTCAATCTGTGCCATCCAGAAAGGGTCCTTAAAAATATACCAGCCTAATTTCCTGATCTGTCTGATCAGGGAGCTGTCCGGCCCTTGTGACCGAAGGCTTTCACTCGGGAAACTGGTAAACACAGGGACCCTTGCCGACAATTTATCAGACAATGGCAATTGAACACCGCTGCTGTCCAGGTAGAACGTATTGCCACCTACCGTGAAAATTCTTGCAATGGGCTCGCGTTGAGTGACGCGTAACCTCAATTCAGCATTGTTGTCAAAGAACAATTGTGCACTACTGATCCAGACATTCTTTTTGATCCTGTCCTCCATCCTTCGCAAATCAAATGAGGAAATAGTTTTACCTACAATTTTTTCGGTGCCATTACCTGTTAGAAGGATCGCAATTTCTTTTTTGCCAATGAACTGGGAGCTTGCAGAATTGATCTGTATATCATACCCACTGCAGGTCCTACCGTTCTTTTTGTTGATGGCCGCTACCAGCAATACCAATATGCCTGCGCCCATACCCGCCCAAAGGGTAATAAAAAAGACACTTTTTATATTAGTTTTTATACTCATCAATCTCTTCCCTTTTTTTAAAACTTGGCAGAGCGTATTTACAACCAACAGGAATCCGGAATCAAATTTGGGACCCGCCCAACGGCCCGTTTGACCGTCAGACGGGTACAAAGTGGACGGGTAAAAATTCCCGCACACAATCTTGCCTAGTTCATTTTTTCCAAAGATTCTTTGATCGGAATTATCAATGTATCAATATCACCCGCTCCAGCAGTGATGAACAACTCCACGGGATGTACTTTTAACCAACTCAATAATTCCTGCTTGCCCATTATCCGCTTGTTTTCATTTTTCATTTTTTCAAGAATCAACTCGCCCGTTACCCCTTCGATGGGCATTTCTCTGGCAGGGTAGATGGGCAGCAAAATCACTTCATCCGCCAAATCGAGACTTTTTGCAAATCCGTCCGCAAAATCTCTTGTCCTCGTATAGAGATGTGGTTGAAATACCAGGGTGCACTTCATGCCTGGAAATAAATTCCTGGCACCGCCTATAAGCGCTTTTAATTCTTCAGGATGGTGTGCGTAATCGTCAATAAAGACCCGGCCATTATCCCTCTTTCCCCGGGAAAAAGGAATGATATATTCAAATCGCCGCTTTACCCCCCTGAAGGCTTCCACAGCCAACCTTATTTTTTCATCCGGTATATCAAGCCAATGGGCAATTCCTATTGCTGCAATTGAATTCTCCACATTATGAAGTCCGCCCATATTCAACTGCAGTTTATCCAGTTTCCATTCTTTCATCCTCACATCATATTCATAGGTTCCCTGAATGATCCTGATATTTTCCGCAAACAGATCGGCTTTTTCGTTTTGCAGGCTATAGGTCTTGTGATTGGCCGCCTTCAGTTCGCCATTTTTGGGCAATCCGAATTTGCTCAACAATTGTCCATTAGGCTTTACTTTTCCTGAAAATTCAATGAATGCCTGTTGCACGGCCTCTTCTGTTCCGTATATATCAAGATGATCTGCATCCATGGCTGTGATCACAGCCATGTCAGGACTGAGTTTCAAAAAACTTCTGTCAAATTCATCGGCCTCCATTACACAGAGATTTCGCTCGCTGCTCCAGAAATTACTATTGTAGTTCACAGCGATGCCTCCCAAAAATGCATTGCATCCAAAACCACTATGCCGTAAAATATGAGCGATCATAGCCGTGATTGTCGTCTTACCATGGGTTCCGGCCACACATATATTGAACGATTTTTCAGTGATGGCACCCAGCACTTCACTCCTTTTCAATATTGTGTAGTTATTTTTTCTGAAATAACCCAACTCCCTATGGTCCTTTGGCACCGCGGGCGTATACACGACCAGCTGTGCATTCCGGGGCGCCAATTGGGGGTTGTCTTCATAATGCACAGCCATGCCCTCACTGACCAGTTCCCTTGTCAGGGGCGTTTCGGTTTTATCATAACCGCTCACTTCTTTCCCGTGAAACTTAAAATACCTGGCAATTGCGCTCATACCTATACCTCCTATACCGATGAAATAAATTCTTTCCACCCCGTCCAAGTCAATAATATTTTTCTGTTCAACCATGAATCGCTTTAAGAATTTCTCCGGCTATAATTTCGTCTGCATTTGTTACAGCCAGGCTGCCAATATTTTTTTTCAATTCATTTCGCCTTTGGTCATCCATAACCAGTTCAATCAATGTTCCTACCAATTTTTCTTTTGCTTCTGCGTCTTTGACGATGATAGCTGCATTTCCATTTACCAGCCGCTGGGCGTTCTGGGTCTGATGATCTTCGGCTGCAAAAGGAAAAGGCACGAAAACGACGGGCTTTTTTGCCACACACAGCTCAGCAATTGACATCGAACCCGCCCTGGAAACTAC
>PLCH01000465.1 GCA_003135585.1 Chitinophagaceae bacterium | reverse complement strand
CCTTTACCTTAATGCACAGGTGTATTCAAGTACAGCAGGCCCAACCGGATCGAGCGGTGGTGTTGCAAGATGGACCGATTGTATGGCAGCCTGTGATTCTGTTATTTTATCCGGGAATTTTAGCCTGAATGCCAAATTCTTTGACAATTTTGCTCCTAACAATNNGCGGCGTGATACCCGCAGTTGAGAATATTTTTGTAGTACCTTTTGACAAGATCAATATCGGAGGCGACAATAATGAAATGGAGACCTTACACTACCAGAATCAGAATAATTTCACCTTGAACGGGCAACCTTGGAACGGATTCTGCGCAACAGCCGATTATTATGCAAATTATGACACGAATTCCAATTATGCTGCGGCAGGTACGACCGTCAACAGAACTTTTGTTGACCAGCGCTCAGGCCAGTGGCTGATCGGACAGCAATGGAATACCCAGTATAATTTTCCGCCGAGCACTTATTTATATAAAGCACCTCCCGCCCTGGCATTGCAGGACGCACAGTTCAGCATACCGCTTTCCTTTAACCCTGTGGTGTCCAGTTTATCCGACCCCTCAGGCCCATTCCGTTCAGCTGGGATACGCAATGTAAAATATTTCCCTGAAGCGGGCACTTCGGGTAATCAAAGTAACGACATGGTCCTTTTCCGTCTGGCTGATGTTTATTTGATGAGGGCGGAAGCTGATGCCCGGGCAAATGGCGGCGTTATGTCAGCGACCTCACTGGGTTACCTGAACAAAGTGCGCGAACGTGCATACGGAACAAGTTCTCCTACAATTGCAAACCCCAATGGTGGCTTGATCCAGGTTGACTGGACTGCCGCCCAGGCCACCCTGGATAATATCCTGGCCGAGAGGGCAAGAGAAATGTCCTGGGAAAATATCAGAAGGACAGACCTGATTCGTTATGCAGTGGCCAGCGGGAATCCACAACTCTATTTCGGAGCCGCCAGAAATCCTTCAAAAGTGGTTGACCCGGACGGGCATTTGGAGATATTCCCGATCCCTACCCAACAAATTACAGCCAACGCTAACCTAAAACAGAACCCGGGGTATTAATTTAACGATATCGAATATTTTTTAGATACATTTTATTTAAACAGGAGCAGTAACTTAGTAAGCTGCTCCTGTTTTTTTGATTAGTATTTTAGAACCGGCATTATCATGACAACACGATCTGTTCCAGTCCCTGGTTTTATTTTAATTTTCGCCCTGATACTTTCTTGTAATTCCAAAAAGGAGGCCATGCCTACGGAAGATCCCCTTTTCCAATTGATGCCCAGTTCCCAAACAAAAATTGATTTTGTAAACAAGGTCTCCGATACCAAGGATTTCAATGTGTTTAAATACAGGAATTTTTACAATGGCGGCGGAGTGGCTATCGGGGATGTGAACAACGATGGTAAACCGGATATCTTCTTTACCGCCAACCAGGGTAAAAACCGACTATACCTCAATAAAGGCAACTGGGAATTTGAAGATGTTACCGATAAAGCCGGCGTCGGAGGGATTCATAAGTGGCACACCGGTGTTACCATGGTGGATATTAATGGTGACGGGTGGCTGGATATCTATGTTTGCAATAGTGGCGAAATTGCGGGTGATGACAGGGCCAATGAATTATATATTAACCAGAAGGATGGTACTTTCAAAGAAGAGGCGCACCAATACGGCCTCGATGACAAAGGACTTACTACCCAGGTTGTCTTTTTTGATTATGATCATGACGGGGACCTGGATTGCTTTGTCCTGAATAATAGCTACAGGCCCATTGAAAGTTTTGGATATAACCGGAACCTGAGAAATATACGGGATCCTAGGGGAGGCCACCGCCTGTACCGGAATGGCAACGGTCATTTTGTAGATGTTAGCGAACAGGCTGGTATTTATGGAAGTGAGATTGGTTTCGGACTGGGCGTAACGGTTGCTGACCTGAATAATGACGGCTAGGACGATATTTATGTTTCAAATGATTTTTTTGAAAGGGATTATATTATATCAACCAGCACGATGGAACTTTCAAGGAAGTCATTACGGACGCGACGGGACATATCAGTTTGTCCTCCATGGGATCCGATATTATAGACATCAACAATGACGGATGGCTGGATATTTTTACAACCGATATGCTGCCGGAAAGCGATTTCAGATTGAAAACCACCACGAAATTTGATGATTACGATGTGCACAATGCCAAATTGCACAATGATTTCCATCACCAGTTCACCAGCAACTGCCTCCAGCTGAACAACGGGGACGGAACCTTTAGCGAGATTGCCCAGCTGGCAGGCGTGGACGCCACCGACTGGAGCTGGGGGGCACTCGGTTTTGATTTTGACAACGACGGGTGGAAAGATCTTTTTGTAAGCAATGGCATCAGCAAGGATCTGACCAACCAGGATTTTCTCGACTACTTCGGAAATGTGGAAGTATTGAATCAGGTGAGGGGCGGTGGATTCAATTACAAGCAGTTCCTCGATAAAATGTCATCGACCCCGATTCCAAATTATGGTTT
>PLCH01000532.1 GCA_003135585.1 Chitinophagaceae bacterium | reverse complement strand
AAGTTGGCATATCTGCTGCCAACCTGTAATTTCCGCTTATAAAAGCATTCATTCCAAAATTTCCGTTCCGGGCATTAAGATTAAATGATCCGTTTTCCATCCTTGTTCCGGCGGTTAAAGAAAGATTTCCATTTATGCCCCTTGCGGAATTTTGTTTTAAAATGATATTGATGATACCGCCCAGTCCTTCAGCGTCATATTTCGCACCTGGATTGGTAATAACTTCAATGCTTTTGATCTGGCTTGCAGGGATGGACTGCAAGACATCTGCTATGCTGCTCCCAAACGCAGTAGAAGGCTTGCCGTTGATAAGAAACCGGATGCTCGAACTACCTGCCAGTTCAACATTCCCATCCACATCCACCGAAACCTGGGGCACTTTCTTAAGTATATCCGTGGCTACTCCTCCCTGCGAGGTCAGGTCCTTTTCTGCATTAAAGACGATTTTATCTATCTTATTTTCGATTAAACCCTTTTGGGCAATAACTGTTACGTCCTGCAGGGTTTCACGCTTTTTGGAAAGCTGGATATTTTTAAGGTCGATAAGGGGATTTTTTTTATTTACGGCAACCTCATTTAGAGTGGATGGCCTGTAACCTATCGACTCAACTAGAATACTGTAGATACCATCCTTTAGTCCTGATAGTTCAAAATGTCCGGTATTGTCAGTGGTGGTTCCTGTCAATGCCTTTTTTTCCCCCTTTACAAATACGGTGATGGTCGCATAGTCTATAGGGCTGACTGTCAGCGAATCGGTCACTTTTCCGGTGATCTTGACCTGCTGAGCTAAAGCAGTTTTTTGTATAGAAAAAAACACAAATCCAATCAAAATAAATTTATNNTTTATACATGCCAAAGATTTTAAAAATACGGGCAAATATAATTCCCAAATCTGTTGAAAATTTGAGTTTATTTATGGGTGGTGACCGACAAATAAATTATCGGTTAATGGAGGATGGGTTCAGAGGTATACCGGATCTTTCCTTCGTAACTGAGGGCCTGAACCCCCATCGATACCGGACTAAGTGTAAATACCAAAAATCCATTTTCAGATTGGGCAAATCTGCCGCCCTGCGGATATAAATTAGCGGGCGTTATTTCAGAGCCGGATCCTGAAATAAAATAATGCGTGGGGCCGGCAGGCTTGATGTATTGGAGACTATGTTCGTGTCCGCAGATATACGCATCGACTTTATATTTATCAAATATTGGCTTGAGCAACAACATTAGTTCTTTTGTTTCAGCGGAATTTATTCTTCCTCCACCCGTATATAACGGATGGTGACCGATTACAATTTTCCATTTGATATTCGGAGACTTGTCGGCTAATACTTCTTCCAGCCATTTTCTTTGTGCAGCCGTATCCTGGCTTTTCACATTCTCCTGGTGATCCGGGCTGTCGTAATATGAAGAAATAAATGGACTTGTATCTAAAAAAACCAACAAGACCTGCTGGGTAGAATCATCTTTAATGAATATTTTTTTGGAATAGTACCGGGCGGGCATATTCCACCTCCTTTCTATTTTAGAATAATCTACCTCCGCCTGCGGGCTTCCCTTATAGTCATGGTTACCCAATACGACATACCAATCAGCCTGCAGGGAATGGGCGGTATAAATATTTTCAAATGAAGCGACCCAGTTATGGTCCTGGGTGCTCCTCACGCCGCTTGGGTAAAAATTATCGCCCGTGGATATGATAAAGGCAGCCTTAACTTGTTTTGCTATGATTCCCAATTCCACTGCCACTTCTTTTTGTTTGTATTCTCCATTTCTGCCCCAGTCCCCGATAGCAATGAACTGGAGGGCTTTTTTTTCTACCTTCAATCCGGGGACAGAATCTTTTTTGTGCTCATTTTGGGGAAAGGCAGTCGCCAGGATGAGGGATAAGGCGGCTAAAAAAATTGTTTTTTTCATTATTGTAACGGTGATGTTTATGTGATATATCTTAATGCGCCAATTTAAACACCATCACCTTAAAACTTCCGGTAACCGGATTTCTTGTCCCTTTTTCAAAATCCACGACACTTAAATAAATCTTATGGGTTTGGGTATCCAGCGCCAGGGTTTTAGCCCGGGTCTGTGTTGAAAGTGTTTGCACAACCTTATAGTTATCGGCGGATTCCTGTTTGATGATGGTGGTAGTTGCATCTCCATTGGAACAAAATATCAGACCGGTTTCCTGGTCATATGCTACAGCATCTACACCGGCGCCAATAGGAAGGGTCGTAATTATTTTCCCCGTGACGGCATCCAGCACGCTCATTCCTTTATTTTCGCGGCACCCAGTAAATAAGCGTTTGTGGACGGGATCCAGTGCAAGCCCGGTGGGACCGCCACAGGGAGAAAGTGGATAACTGCCGATAACTTTTAAAGACCTGGTATCAATCACGTTTAGTCTATTTTTGTCTTCCAGGTTATTAAATATTTTGCCCTGTCCATCTGGTACTCCAAATTCCGGCGCACCTCCCAGATCTATAATGCCCATTTCCTTTAAGCTG
>PLCH01000459.1 GCA_003135585.1 Chitinophagaceae bacterium | reverse complement strand
CCATTAAACACTAAGATGAAAATCAATTGTTTCAAAAAGATGAACGCTTTGAAAGGGCTTTTTTAAAAACCCATCCGCCCCAAATTCAATGTAATCATTCTCATGATCATGATTCGCAGAATACAAAATAATTTTAATCGCTTTTGTTTCTGGATTTAATTTCAATTTTCTGCAGATATCCCGGCCATCGTGGTCGCAAAGGGTAATATCCAATATGATAAGGTCCGGTTTGAAGATACCAACGATTTCGAATGTTTTCTCCGGCTTTGACAATCCCTGAATGTCAAAACCTTTTATTTTCAGTATTCTGCCAACACTTTCCAGTAAATCCTCATCGTCATCCACAATTAGAATCTTGAACATACGCCTTGTATAAAAATCAGAATGATATGAATAAAGAAATGCCTTGCAACTAACGTGGATACAGTTGGTACAAGACCAAATCCCACAATAAGTATTCCTATTAACTCCGGGACCAAGAACAATGGGTCAAAATTCGTTGTGGAAATACCTGTATCCGAATAGCTTTTGCAGAAAATAAAGAAATCAATTGTTGAGCTGCAGGCGGGATTTCTTGCGAATAGAGCGCTCATTGATCACCAGGATCACCAGAAATTTCGTCTATTTTTTCTGAAGAATAGTCTTCAGGAGAAAAGTCAGACGGGACGGTTTTTTTTCTCAATTCAATCTCTTTGGATAGAAGTTTTATGGAATAATTATAATTTTCCAGTTCCTGGCCTGAGCGGCCCTGGACGAGTGCATTCGTATACTTTTTTGTCTCTTTAGCTAATAAATCAAAGAGGGCGGTATAATTCAAGTCCTCATAGCTTTGTTTTGGACTCACCATTTTTTTGCATTGTACAATAAAAAGTTCGCAAAAATTGGACCCAAATTTTTATGGAAAAATTCCAAAAGAAATTGCGGGTTGTAGATTAATTTCCCCATAATAGGAAAATAATCTGTCAGAATATGTGGTGCTGGGGTTGGCAGGATGGCCTCTGAAAGTTTATTGGATAGCCAGAATATTTTTTACATATAAGAGGGAAATAGAAAGAAAGTGGGTCAACAAAGGCGTTGAAATTATAGACTGGAAATAAAAAAATTATCTACTACATCATATGGTATCAGTTTTGAAGTTTATCATCTGAGGTTTTAATAGGATATTGGAAATTATCGGCCTGGATTTTTATCCGGGCCTTATTTTTACCTGAAATTGAATTCGTATACGTTCTAATTTTTTACTCGGTTCTTAAACTCTTCACAGGGTTGGCGACTGCTGCATTAATGGCCTGGAAGCTGACCGTCGCCAATGCGATCAAAATTGCCCCCAATCCTGCGAAAATAAAAACCCACCAACTAATACTGATCCGATAAGCAAAATCCTGCAGCCATCGTGTCATAAAATACCAGGCGACGGGTGATGCAATAAGAAGAGCGATTATTACCAGGATCAAAAAATCCTTGCTCAACATCATGCTTATATTGATCACGGAAGCTCCCAGTACTTTGCGGATTCCAATTTCTTTTGTTCTTCTTTCAGCACTATACATCGCCAACCCGAATAGCCCCATGCAGGAAATGAAAATAGTAATGATCATGGCTGTTTTCATCAGCCACGCTGTTTTTGTCTCTTGTTCATATAACCAGGTAATGGCCTCATTAAGGAAACTATAATTCATGGCTTCATCTGGATATATTTTTTTCCCTTGCGTCTCCATTTCAGAAAGGATTGTTCTCACATCACTCACTTGATTTTGTGTTGAAGCCAGTTTAATCGCAATGCTCCTTTCCCGCTCAGGCATTTTGGCAATTACAACAGGTTTCATCGCCTCATGAAATGAGCCTTCATGAAAATCGGCCACTACGCCTACAACCGGATAAGGTTTGCCATTATTATAAAGAATTTTGCCTACTGCATCCCCCGGTGTTGTAAGGCCCATGGTCTTGGAACAAGTTTCATTGATCACCAGTTCTTTCAGGCTATCACTATGCCTTATATTTCTGCCTGCTATTAATTTCATTTGGTAAAAAGGAATAAAATCTTCATTTGCCGCATCAAAGGAAACTGGGAAATCTATCTCGTCCTTGCCTTTGTATTTGAAATTTTCTCCACCATGCGCAAAGCCCATCGGTGCATTTCCCTGCAGGATTACTTTTTCAATACCGGGAATGTGCCTAACGCTTTCGGCAAATATTTTAGTTTTTCCGGCCCGGTCACCCCAATTATTAATTGTCACGATGGCATCGCTGTTAAAGCCTTTATCTGTAAAGGCCATAAAGCTGATCTGGTTGTTTATAATTATAGCGCCAATGATGAAAATCAATGAAATGGTGAATTGAAAGACTATCAACCCTTTTCGCAAACTCCAGCTCCTGCTGACTTTTTGAACAGCACCCCCTTTTAGGCTCACTATAGGCAAATAGGATGATAGAACCCTGGCAGGATAAAATCCGGCTAATAAGGTGGTGATCAGAGTAACGAATAATAAGAAAATAAGTGTGGGGGGATTGAAAAGATGAAATGATACGCCGTCCGGGATAAAGGAAGAAAATGCCGAAAGAACGGGTCTTACCAATAACACGGAAAGAACTACTGCAAAGAAGGTGAGTACCAATGTTTCAATCAAGAATTGGAAGACCAGGTTGCTTCTCCTACTACCCATTACTTTACGTATACCCACTTCTTTTGCCCGCTGGAGGGATTGAGCAGTTGATAAATTAATAAAATTAACGGCGGCAAGGATCAGGATAAACAAAGCAAGCCCCATTAAGGCATATAATGTAGGTAAATAAGCTTTCCTGAAATCGTCCCCATCATCCCCCCTGTGAAATTCGTCTGTGAAATGGATATCGCCCAGGGGCTGAAGCCACATCCTCAATTTTGCTCCGGAGTCATGAAGCTTCACATGATCTTTAATGAATGCGGAAAATCGATCATTAATCTGTGATGCAGTCGTACTTTTTCGCAGTTTAACAAAGGCATGCGAAGCATGTGGCCTTAGGCTATTCCAGTCATCCGTGGGTATCTGGCTCTTTAAAAAACTGTGCGTTGCCGTACTGATTGAAATAAAATCCGTATAGCCGAAATCAGTTGTTTTATTCCAATCTTTTACAATGCCCGATACGTAGACATGTAGTGAGTCTTCATAGATTACCTCTTTCCCGATCATTTTATCCATCGGCCCGGCTCCAAAATATTTGCGGGCCCTGCTTTCGCTGAGTACGACTTTAAATGGTTCTTTCAGGGAATTTGCATTCCCGGAAAGCCATTGATATTTAAAAATATCAAAATATTGAGGCCCGGTGATAATACTGGAAGGGGTATAAGATCCCTGTATTCTTCCGCCAAATTTTTTGGCCGGCGCACCCCTACTAGGTATGGTTGTTTTTTCGCTATATAGATGATAACCTGAAGTGGCCTCAAATCCGGGTATTCCCTTCTGGAAATCTGCCACATCCGAAATAACACAGTTCAGGAACTCTTTTTCTCCAGAGCTTCCCTGTATTTCTCCTACTATCCGGTAGATGCGTTCTTGATCAGGATGAAAGGTATCAAAGCTAAATTCATAACTTGTAATCAGGTAAATGACAAGGCAGGCGCAGATCCCAAACGCAAGTCCAAGCACATTTATTAGGGAAAAGATTTTCTTGCGGTATATATTCCGCCAGGCAATTTTTAAGTGATTTTTTAGCATGCTGGAAATTTTATATGCAATAAAACCAAAGCGGAATAATTACCTGCCAATAAAATACCAATTTTATATATAATTGATAATCAATTCATTTTCATTAATCGTCCAGTTCCGATTGTTCGTTTTTGATGACGAAGTGTACGGTTTTGGAATGCAATGGGGGAAGAACTGTTGCAGGCGTGGAACGGACACCGAAAGGCCAG